>CALCWU010000191.1 GCA_937905855.1 uncultured Mollicutes bacterium | reverse complement strand
GCAAATGCAAATGGTCTTGTAGGTAACTATACAATTTCTAAAAATAAGATAACCCTAAATTTAAATGGCTATAGTTTTGTATTTGAAATTAATGATTTAGTTTATCGTCAAACTATTTCTTTAATTGAGACAAGCTATACTAGTGATTTGCCAGGATATTTTGCAGTCGGATCTATTTTAGGAATTAATGCAGAAAATAAATAATAGTAAGGGAGAAATTAAAATGAAAAGTTCTAAGATTTTAGGCGCTTTGGTTGCTACACTTGGTTTAATAGCTCTAGCTTCATGTGGCGATAAACCAGCTCCAACTGGAAGTGAAACAAGTGCTCCAACAAGTAGCTCTAGTTCAAGTAGTGCAACTACACCAAGTAGCTCTAGCTCAAGCACTACAACTACACCAAGCAGCTCTAGTTCAAGTACTACAACTACACCAAGCAGCTCTAGTTCAAGTACTACAACTACACCAAGTAGCTCTAGTTCAGCTGCAACAAATGTTGTATATCATGCTTCTAAGGCAGCAACTTGTACAGAAGATGGAAGTAAAGAATATTGGACTTGTGATGGATCAGATGATTATTATCAGGATGAAGCTTGTACAGTAAAATATGCTTCACATGATGATATTGTTATTCCAGCACTTGGACATCATTTAACTCATACAGAGGCTAAAGAAGCAACTTGTACAGAAGAAGGAAATTTAGAATATTGGTATTGTGATGTATGTCACAATTACTATAAGGATAGCGAGGGTAATCAAAAAACGACTCTTGCCGAATTAACTGTTGCTAAAAAGGCTCATACCTTAACTAAGGTTGAGGCTAAAGAAGCAACTTGTACAGAAGATGGAAATATTGAATATTATGTATGCAGCGTATGTAATAAATATTTTTCTGATGAAGAAGGCTTAAATGAATTAACTAGCGAAGATATAGTTATTAAAGCTTTAGGCCATACATCTGGTTATGTTTATAATGGTGATGCAATTTATAAGGTAAGCGATGGTACTGAAACTCTTCATTGCGATAGATGCCAAATTGAAGATACACGTACTTGTGTAGGCTCAAAGGATTTTGCACCATTTATCGGCAAAACCTATACAACCGTTGAATTTAGTGTTAGAGATGATAAAACTAATGGAACAGTAAATGGTTATAATTGGAATACTTGTATAATTAAGACTGATACAAATGGCTATTGTGCGGTTGGAGCTTATCCATTTAAAGGACTTTTATTTATAGAGTGGACTGACAAGGACAGTAATAAA
The DNA here is from genome assembly GCA_937905855.1 of uncultured Mollicutes bacterium. Taxonomy (GTDB): domain Bacteria; phylum Bacillota_I; class Bacilli_A; order Acholeplasmatales; family Anaeroplasmataceae; genus CAKQDS01. The sequence goes on along the minus strand of CALCWU010000191.1, from coordinate 2,888 downwards.
ATAAAACTAGTTAATTATACTGACACTATTAGTGTTACAGAGGAAGAGGCTCAAAGAATTATTGCTGATGGAGGATATATAATAACTTCAGGATCTGATTATTGGTATCAAGTAAAGCCAGAGGGTAATCATAAGGATTATGAAGGAACATTTGACTTTACAACTGGTGTTATCACTGTTAAGGATTCAGCAAAAGAATCAGTGTTTGTTATTATTCCAGGTGAATATTCAATATCAGCAACAAATGCTTCATTATTTAGTGATGGCGAAAATATTTGCTATGCCGCAACTGTTGGTTATGGTGAAAAAACTGTTAATGTATTTGTTGATGGTACAAATACTTATGTAGGTGTAAAATTTGAAAATGAATCACAAGAGATTGAAGGTGGCACTTGCTACAATTCAAGCTATCTTAAGGTTTCTTTAAATGGTACAACTATAGCTGAATATGTATATGAAGTTAATGCAATGCATAAGGTTGATGCGTTTAGAGGTGAATATACTAATGAAAGTGGTAATAGTCTAGTATTATCTGGATATAGTGTTGCTACTTTAGGTGATAAGACTGGTAGCTATGAGGTTATCGATGGTGATGTATATATCACTTTTGAAGATTCTTATGTTAAGGTTGTGTTTAATGAAAATTCATATACACTTGTAGATGTTAAAGTAACAGTTAATTTTGTTTATATTGATTTTGAATCATATAATACGACTGTTAGTGTTTATAAGAATTTTGCTGTAACATTCCCAACTCAAACTATTCCAAATTATGAATTAGTTGGTTGGTATTATGATGAAGATTGTCTTAACGAGGTTGAACTTGTAGATGGCAAGCTTGTTGTAACAACTGATGTAACACTTTATTCACTTTGGGGTGAGCAAACTGTTATTAATGTAAGTGGAGTAATGGCAAAAGATAGTGATAAAGAAGTAATTCACGTTGCTGCTGGCCAAGGCTTAACATTCAGTGATATCCTTCCTGCTTATACAGCTTCAACTGTTGATTATAAACAAAGCAAGAAGTTTGTTGGTTGGTATCGTGATGCTGAATATAACACAGCATTAAATACAAATACTGAAATTACTGAAGCATATAGTGGTATAACTATTTATGCTAAATGGGATGATGTTGCTACATCATATGGTATGTATGCTTATAAGAATGTATATAACAGCTATAGCGGAACTATTACTCCTGGTACAAGTGAATCTAACAAGATTAGCGAAGTTGGTGTTGTAACAGGTATGCGCAATACAGGTACATTATCAAGTGCTGATCAAAAGGTTGTTGATGGTGCAATCACTATTGGTAAAGGCTATGCTTATTTTAATCGTGAAGCTGGTCTTGTTTGGATGGCATATAATACTGGTAAGGACACAGTTGGTAATGATACAGCTTTATATGTAAATGCTGGTATTGTTAAATCATTTACGTATACTTCTAAAAAATATGATAATAATTATACTGTTTGGGGCCAAATCACTTATGTTGATGGTACAACTGCTTATGCATTATTAACAAATAATAAGATTTATGCTGGTGTCGAATTTGTTGGTGCTAGCGTTTCAAATGCATCTTCAACTGCTCATACTGTAACTAAAAATGGTAAGATTGTTGCTGAATATGATGGAACAAATATAATTATTTATGATGGATACCAAGGTACTTATAATACTTCAAATGATGATATTACTCTAGATGGTAAAGGTAACTTTACTTGGGGTAGTGTTTCTGGTACTTATAGCATTATAAGTGAAACAGAGGTTGGTTTATATACTGTTTCTGATGGTAAAAATATTGAATATAATGTTATGACTATTTCTGATAGTAGTGCTACAGCAGTAAAGCCTATGGTTAATGTTTCATTTGACTTAAATGATCATGGTGAAAATATTGATATGATTACTATGAACACAAATATTATTTATACATTACCTACTCCTACTGATGAGAATTATACATTCAAGGGTTGGTATTATGATGAAGCATTTACAAAGGCTGTTGAAGCTGAATTTGTTGCTCCAAATAAAGATGTAACATTATTTGCTAAGTGGGCTTCTAAGATTACAGTTAGTGTTAATAAAGAAAATTCTGAAGAAGTAGAAAATATAATTCTTGGTGTTGGTGATACCTTAACACTTGATAGACCAGTTAAGAAGGGTTATGCTTTTGCTGGTTGGTTTACTGATGAAGCATTAGAAAATGAATGGACTAATGGTAGTGTTGTTGAAGCAAATATGTCATTATATGCAAAATGGGAAAATCCAAGTGATTTATATGGAACATTTGGTGTTGCATATTGTGATGCTGGATATATTCTTGGTGGCGTATGTAAGAGTGAAACTACTACAGTAGCATTTGATGAATATGGTGTTGGTGTAGATAATACCTATAAAGGCCAATTATTTAAGGGCGAATATAGTGTTGCATATTATGATGCTGCTACTGGAAAAGTAGTTATTAAAGCTGATAATGAAGGTACACCTACTTATATTCTAGCTTTATATGATAAAGATAATGGTGTATTATTTGTTTACTATACAACATCAAGCTCAACTACAATTGATGGTGCATTAACTTCTCCTATTAGAGCATTCTTTGTATTAGTTAAGGATGCAACTAGTGAAGAAATTCAAAATATCAAATATACAAGATTTGATTATGATTATAATACATTTGTTCAAGTAACAAAGAATGGAACAATTGCTGGCTATTTACTAAAGAATGGTAAAGAATTAGTTAAGGATGTTGTTGCTTATGATGTAGCTTCAAATGAGGTCGCAGCTAATCAGATAATTAGTGCTCAATATGTTAAGATTGTTAAGGGCGAGGATGTTATTTATGAAGCTGCATATAATGGAAGTAAGTTTGTAACAACTCTTGA
>CALCWU010000190.1 GCA_937905855.1 uncultured Mollicutes bacterium | reverse complement strand
ACTAAAATCATATCAGCTGCTTCTTTAGAAACATCTGTTCCTGTTATACCCATTGCACAACCAATATCAGCCTTTTTAAGTGCAGGAGCGTCATTAACTCCATCACCTGTCATAGCAACAATTGCTCCATTTTTTTGCCATGCTTCTACAATTCTAACCTTATCTTTAGGTGCAACGCGAGCAAAAACACGATATTCGTCAATATGCTCATCAAGATACTCATCACTAAGCTTCTCAAGCTCGCCAGATGTTATCGCTTTATGATTTTCGTCTAAAATTCCAAGTTCAGATGCGATTGCTTTAGCTGTAACAATATGGTCACCAGTAATCATTACTGTTTTAATTCCAGCCTGCTTAGCAAGATTAATTGAATCTTTAACCTCATCTCTTGCAGGATCAATCATACCAACAAGTCCAATAAATGTTAAGTCATGCTCAAGATCAGAAATATTAGGTAGTGTTTTAAATTTTTTTATACCAAGTGCTAATACTCTTAAAGCACCCTCAGCCATCTCCTTATTAACATTAAGAGCCTTTGTTAACTCATCAGAATCATTTGTAGCAATAGAAATAATTATATCAGGTGCACCCTTTGTAATTGCAACATACTCGCCATTATCATATATAACAGTTGTCATTAATTTTCTTTCACTATCAAAAGGAATGTCTAAAAATCTCTTATAATCTTTAATATTTAAACCATATGAATAATTAATATCTAAAAGAGCTAATTCTGTAGGGTCACCAACTCTTTCAACCTTACCATTAATCACATTTATTGAAGCATCACAGCAAATAGCGAAATAGCTAAGCATTTTAGCTTCATCATCAGTAATATTTTCAATTATTTTTAAATTGTTGCGATAAATTTTAACAACTGTCATTTTATTTTGCGTTAAGGTTCCTGTCTTATCAGAGCAAACTACATTTGTAGAACCTAATGTTTCAACTGCTGGTAATCTTTTAACAATAGCATTTCTTTTACTCATTTTACCAACACCAATGGCAAGAACAATTGTTACAACAGTAGCAAGTCCTTCTGGAATTGCGGCAACAGCTAACGCAACAGCTGTTTTAAAAGCCTCCAACCATTCATTTTTAATGTTATCTCTTACAGCTATTAGTTCTAAAGCAAATACTATCACACAAATTACTAAAGCCATTAACCCAATCATTTTGCCAACACTTGTTAATTTATTTTGTAATGGCGTAGCATTTTCTTTTGTATCTGAAAGCATTCCGGCAATCTTACCAATTTCAGTATTCATTCCAGTGCTTGTTACTATTGCCTTTGCCTTACCATTTGTCACATAGGTTGAAGAAAATAGACAATTCTTTTTATCTCCTAATGCAATATTTTCATCCTCGATATAGCCATTATTTTTATTAACAGGAACTGATTCACCTGTTAACGCTGATTCATCAACCTTTAAATTAGTACATTCAATAATTCTTGCATCTGCACAAATACTATCGCCTGCTTCAACTACAATAATATCACCGACAACTACATCTTCAGATGGAATAGTTATTAAAGCGTTATTACGAATTACCTTGGCTATTGGTGATGACATCTTCTTTAAAGCATCCAAACTTTTTTCAGCTCTGCTTTCTTGAATAACTCCAAGTAATGCATTTGCGATAACAACAACTAAAATAATTAAGCTCTCAATCCATTCTTTAGGATCAATAATAATAGAAATTACGGCCGCAATTAATAAAATTATTATTAATGCATCTTTAAATTGTAGCAAAAATTTAATAAAGAAACTGGTCTTTTTTTTGCCTTCTAATTGATTCTTGCCATATTTTTGTTGATTTTTAACTGCATTATCATCAGTTAAACCACCATTTAAGCTAGTATTAAATTCCTTTTCTAATTCTTCTAATTTTTTTTGCATATTTTCCTCCTATTTACACAAAAAAGACCCCTATTCAATTTTCATTGAATAAAGGTCTTGCAAATCTATGAATAGATACTATAACCGGATAAACTTATCGAGATGACGATTATAGAATACTTATAAAAGCAATGCTACTCCCCTTTAAAGGAATCTATTAACTTGTGAGTTTATTATATTACATTTTAGTACTTGAATCAATATTTTTTTCTTCATTTTCTAAATTATTGTTATTTTTTGTATCAATAGCTAGCTTTTCATCCTTTAAGGAAGGCATTAAGTTCTCTAAAAAAGAATATTTTTCTCTATTTTTAATATATAAAAATCCAAAAATAGAAAATACTATGGCACCAATTAAATTAACAATTATATCCTTCATAGTATCATGAATACCAATGTCAAGATAACCACCATTAATGGTTACAGATTCATCAGCAACACCATCACCATCAGTATCATACCAAATAATGGTATATTTAATATCATTAACTTGAACTGCTTTATTTGCACCTTCAGGGTTTAAATAAACTGTACTTATATTCGTTACTAATTTATCCTTTTGCATATCTGATTTTGATACAATATCGCAGCTATACTCAATGATTTCCCAGCATGCACCTACAGTCATTGAAAAACAAAATGATACGAAGGTTACAAAAATTGGTGTCATATGAGTTTTAACCTTATTTGACTTATTTAAAATATCAATTAAAGCAAAGCCAATTGCAGCACACAAAAAACCATTAACTGTATGAAGCATAGTATCCCAGTTAGAAACATTATTATAAAAATTAGCTAGTTCGCCAAGCATTTCTGCTGCAAAAATAAATAGATAAATAATTATTTCAAGAAATCCCGGCAGCGAAATTTTAAATGATTTAGAAACAAATTGCGGTAATGTGAACAAAAACAATGTTAAGACACAATAAAATACAGAGTCCCAATTTTTGTTTAAAATTTGTAAAATCATTACCGTGATTACATAAATACGTAATAATAAATATATTATAAAAACCTTTTTATTACTGTCCTGGTATTGTCTTTTTAATTTCTTAAACATTCTCATCTTCCTAATCTAATGAATCTAATTCTTCTTTATATGGTGATTGTGTAGATTTTTTCAATTCAGCACTTTTCTTGGATAATTCAACAAACACTTTAGTCTTAGTAGCCATCGAAATAGTACCAGCACCACTTGCACAGCCTAAAGGACAGGCCATACCCTCTAATAGGTAGCCATCATATTTACCTTTTGCTGCATCCTTAAGCATTGCTTTACAGCAAGCAAGACCTTGAGCCGACATAACCTTTACTTCACGATTAGGATCAATTTCCTTTGCAGCATTTACTACGGCATTAGCTACACCACCAGCAACAGCAAAACCCCTACCATCAGCTGAAGTTTCGTTCTTTATAGGCTTTGCTACTAAGCTATTAAAATCAACCTCTTTAGCTAAAAACATTCCCATTAGCTCTTCAAATGTTAATACAAAATCAACATCGCTTCTAACACTTTTTCTTGATGCTTCCAATTTTTTTGCAGAACAAGGGCCAACAAAAACAATTTTAGCATTAGGATGTTCCTTTTTAACCAATCTAGCTGTTAAAACCATTGGTGTTAGTGTCATAGAAATGTTATCCTTAAATTCAGGAAATTCCATTTTAGCCATTTGAGACCAACTAGGACAGCATGAAGTTCCCATAAATTTTAGATTATTTGGTACATTATTTAAAAAATCATGTGCTTCTTCAATTGTACATAAATCTGCGCCAATTGAAACCTCGTATACACCCTTAAAGCCTAATTTTTCCATAGCATCATCGATTGTCTCTAAATTAACCTTTGGACCAAATTGACCTACAAATGATGGTGCCATTATCGCATATACTTCATCATTATCCTTAATACTTCTAATAACCTGAAATAATTGGGATTTATCAGCAATTGCACCAAAAGGACAATTAACAATACACATACCACAGCTAACACATTTGTCATAATTAATTTTTGCCTTACCATTTTCATCAGAGCCTATTGCATTCATTCCACATGCCTTTTGACAAGGCCTTTCACGATGAACAATTGCTCCATAAGGACACACATCCTTACAACGACCACACTTAATACATAAATCCTGATTTATCACACTATGACCATTAACTATCGAAATAGCCTTTTTAGGACATACATTAGCGCAAGGATTTGCAAGGCAGCCAACACATACATTTGTAACAAAATATGAATTAGTTGGGCAGGCATTACATGCAAAATCTATTACATTAACCAATGGTGGTTCATAGTAACGATGTGAGCATATCGCTTCATCTATTCCCTTAGATATTGGTGCATGCTCATCTGCAGTTCTAACAGGAAGGCCAATAGCTAATCTTATTCTTTCAGCAACAATAGCACGCTCAAGAAAAATAGATTGTCTTGTTTTAACATCTGAATCAAAAATTTTAAAGGGAATCTCTTCAATATCCTGATAATTTCCATTATAAGCTATTTTAGCAACTTCCTCAAAGACTCTTCTCCTAATTTTTATTATAGATGCATATGTATCAAGCATAATAAAACCTCCAAAAACCTCTATATCTATATTATACTAATTATTGAAATTATTTTCAATCTAATTTATAGCAAAAAATAGCAAGCTAAAGCGAACATACAATTACACCTAATATTGCTGAAAGTAAAATAACTAAAATAGAATTTAGCTTTTTCTTAAATTTGAATCTATAAAAAACATATAAAACACTTAATATTATAAAATGATACTCGATTTAATCGAAAAATTAAAGTTACGCACATTTTTATAGCCAATAGCTTTTAAAAGCATTAATCCTCCTGATATTAAAATTAAAGAAATAATAACAGGCTTAATTCCGTTTAAAAAGGCATTTACATATTTATTTTTAATAATTCTTTTTAAAATTGAAGCAACTAATAAAATAATTATAAAGGCAGGTAAAACTACACCAAAAGTTGCACATAAAGCCCCTAAAATTCCCTTTTGAGTAGCCCCAACAAAAGTCGCAAAATTTACCGCTATTGGACCTGGTGTTGATTCACAAACGCCAATAAAGTCTAAAAATATTGATTCGTCAAGCCAATTATATTTTAATACTGCTTCTTTAATTAGTGGAAGCATTGCATACCCACCACCAAAGGTAAAAAGGCCTATTTTAAAAAATTCAAAAAATAATCGAAAATAAATCATTTTGTCTTCTCCTTTTTACATGCGCAAAGAATAATTCCTAGCATGCCACCAATTAATATTAAAAATATTGAAGAAAATTTTATTTGAAAAATTTCAAGTAATATTAATGTGATGGATACTATGATAATTAAGCATATGTTAAAAGCATTCTTTTCAACCTTTTTAAGCATATCTAGTGCTGCAGATATAATTAATATTGCCACAGCACATTTAATTCCCACAAAGGCATAGCTTACGTATTTATTCCTGATGAATTTATCAAAAAATAGAGAAATAATTAAAATAACAATAAATGATGGAATAATTACCCCAATTGTTGAAAAAAGGGCTCCAAGAAACTTTCTTTTTTTAAAGCCAATATAGGTAGCAAGATTAATAGCTACCGGTCCAGGTGTTGATTCACTTATGGCAATAACCTCAAGAAGCTCATCTTCTGTAAGCCAATGCTTTTTCTCAATTACAATTTCTTTAATTTGGGGTATCATAGCATACCCACCACCAAAGGTAAACAAGCCTAGTTTTAAAAAAACTAATAGCAATTCTAACAATTCTTTCATTTGCTTGTATACATTTGACAAATTTTCTTTACAATCGGATAAGCAGTATTATTGTATAGATCAAAGTCAAACTCCCTCGTTTCCACTAATTCAATTAATCTTTTAGCATTATCCTTTTGAATATCATATAAAGGATTGCTTAACTTTAAAAATTTATTATAAAGCTTTTTAGCCGCATTTGTATTTCCATCATAAAGTTCAAAAATTATTTTATAGTAGCTTACGCATTTATTTAATCCAAAATAAGAATAGTCGTAAACAAGTTCTCTTGCCTCATCAACACGATTTTTCATTAAATAGGCCGAAATTAAATTAATTCGCTGTGAAGCAATTAAAATAGAAAAGAAATACTTTTCAATTCGTTGATTTAAAAAATCGATGCATTCATCAATTTTTCCATTATCCATCAGCTTAGATATTTCTAAATTGTCTTCTTTATTTGTTTTACTAATATATAATAGAGTAATTATTAGAAGTATAATAAAAATCACTGA
>CALCWU010000189.1 GCA_937905855.1 uncultured Mollicutes bacterium | reverse complement strand
TTTAAGATTTAGTAGCGTAGATACACAAAATGATAGTTCAAAGATTTATGAGCTAGATGCTTATGATGATGGTAATGTTATAAATAAAGGACTTGGATCTTATGCAACATCATTTACTGACTATGAGTTAAATTCAAATGGCTCTTATATGGCTAAATATGATGCAATAAAGAACGCAGGATTTACTTATTATAACAATTTAAGAAATACTAAAATTACAGAATTAAATTATGTGGATATGCCACAAACAATTCGTGATTTTTCAACCTATGATAATTCAAAAATAACAACATTGCATAAGAATAACGGTTTTACATCTAAGGTTACATTTAACTTTTGGATGGAGGGCTGGGATGCTGATTGCTTTGATGGTATAGGTAATTCTAAGGTTACAGTAAGCTTATCATTTACTAATTCAGCTGAAAAGACATATGAACCAGTAACTGTTAAGTTCTACCAAAGCTTAGAAGATGAAGCACCTTATATTGAATATGCGAATGCTAATCCGGGAATGTATTTAGCACCTGCTTTAGCACCAGCAAATGCCACAGGCAAGTTCAAGGGCTGGGCTGTAGTAAAAAATGATGGAAGTGTTGATACTAATGCTTATGATCAAACAAAGACACTTAAATCATTATTAACTTCCTATGATATGGCCGGAGCTGAGGAATTGAAGCTTGTAGCACTATATAATTAAAAATTTAATATAGATAAGTCTCCAACAGCTTTTATGAGGATAAACTATAAGCTAAAGATTAAGCGAAAAAACAAAGGAGAAAATAAAATGAAAAAAGGCTTAAAACTTAAATTAGGTATGAGCGTAGCCTCTTTAGCTTTACTTGCAGGCGCTCTATCTACAACAACTTATGCATGGTTTACAACAAATGCAGAAGCAAAAGTATCAAATGTTACTGTTAATGCAGAAGCAACATCAGATAGTATTTATCTATCATTAGATGGTATTCACTTCTCAAACTCAATTTCATTAGATGCTTCAAATGTTAAATTAACTTCTGTTTCTTATGTTGATGGTGCATATAAGAAATACAATGGTAAGGATAGCGAGACTGCGGCTGAAAACTGGGATGCAACAACTGCAGGAACTGTTACTTCAGATGCAACTGGTGTTAAGGGTACTGCTGCTTCTGATGGCGTATATTTAACATTTACTGTTTATTTCAAAACTACAAGTAGTGGTGCAAATATTGTTTTTGATGCTGATAATACAACATTTAAAAATAGTACACCAGAAGCATTTACATTACTTGCTAACTATGGAGATGCTGAAGCTGGTACAACATATTCTAATGGTTACCTAGTAAATGCTACTCGTTTAGCTGTAACATCTTATGCAAGCGGTTATGAAGGTGCTCAAATTTCTCAAGATGCATCATTTGGTGCAGCTACAAGAACTGTTTATAAGACTGTTGATGCTACTGCAGCAACTTATGACAAGGATAATGGCGTAATCAAGACTGATGCTACAAATTATGCTTGGAAATATTATCAAGCAGTTATGGGTAAGAGAACAAATGTAGCTCCAACTGCTGAAACTGCTGAGGCAATTGATTCAACAACTGTAGTTGCTACAGGTGCTAAATCTGGAAGTATTTATAAGGCTGATTTCACTTTCTATGTAGAAGGTTGGGATGCTGATTGTATGGATGCAATTCTTGGTCAAAATATTGAAATGGCTTTAGGATTCAAATTAGGTCAATAATTATAAAAAAATAGGAGAAAAATAAAATGAAAAAGAGTCTAAAATTAAAATTAGGTATGAGCGTAGCTTCTCTTGCATTACTTGCTGGTGCTCTATCTACAACAACTTATGCATGGTTTACAACAAATGCAGAAGCAAAGGTATCAAGTGTTAAGGTTAACGCAGAAGCAACATCAGATAGTATTTATCTATCTTTAGATGGAACTCACTTCTCAAACTCAGTTGCTATAACTGCAGATAAAGTTAAATTAACAGCAGTTTCTTATAATACTAATGCTTATCAAAAATATACAGGAAATGATGCTGCTGCATGGTCTGCTGCAACTGAAGGAAAGGTAACATCAACTGATGGTGTTTCTGGTACAGCTTCTGAAGGTGCTTATTTAACATTTACTATTTTCTTTAAAACAACAGCTACAAATGCTTCAGACATTGTTTTTGATTCAACAAAAACTACTTTTACTAATGGTGAAAATAATCCATTTACATTACTTGCTGATTATGGTAATGGTACTACTAATAAAGCTGGTACAGTATATTCTGATGGTTATTTAGTAAATGCTACTCGTTTAGCTGTAACATCTTATGAAAATGGTGTTGAAGGTGCAACAGCTAGTGATGCTTTAGAATTTGGAACAGCTACTAGAGCTGTTTATAATACAAAAGATGCTGCTCATACTGCTGTAGATAAAGGTGGCGCTGTTGTAGAAAATAATGCTGCATGGAATTATTATCAAGCTGTAATGGGTACAAAAACTACTACTCCAGTTGCAGATGGTGCAAAAGATATAGCTGATACTACAGTTGTAGCTGCAAAGGCTACATCAGGTAATGTTTATAGAGCTGATTTTACTTTCTATGTTGAAGGTTGGGACGCTGATTGTATGGATGCAATTCTTGGTCAAGCAGTTACTATGGCTTTATCATTTAAGCTTGCTTCAACATCTACTGGTGAATAATTCATTTTGATTTAAAAATATATGGTAAAGGAGGATGCTAAATCATGAATAAAGCTATACGTAAAATGTACTTTAGTATATTAACGGCATTGCTTGTTTTAGTTACAACAATTACTACTACATACGCATGGTTTGGCATCGACTTTGGCCATTCTATTGAAGACTTTGAAATTAATTTTGATTCAAGTAGTGCTGAAGGATTGGAACTATCTTTAGATGGTAAGAACTATTCAAGCTACATAACAACTGAAGATGTAGAAAAAGCTATTTTAAGGGAAAAGGGTATTTCATATAATGAATTAACCTATAAAAGGAAGTTTAAGGAAGTTGCTTCACTTAGTGCTAGTAGCACAAGCTTAAATAGTGAAAATCTTAATTTTGTTGATATGTTTAACTTTTCTAGTGATGATTATCTAAGCTTTACATTTTATGTAAGACCTTCATATATTGTAGGCCTTGAGGATAATCCAACTGAAGGTATATTTACTCGTGATCATACAATTGATGTTTTCTTTAAGGATAATGATATGATTGAAAGTGAGTATGTTGATACTCATTTGATTAATGTTATTAATCATCCTACATTTGGTCCGATATCTAGAGCTTCTGTTAATCCTAAGAATGCAACTAGATTTGCTCTTACAAAGTATGAGGCAATTGATAAAGATCAAACATATGATGATAATTCGGAATATAAAACAACAATTTATAATCCCGGTGGGGATGAAATAACCTATAACGAAACTAATAATCGTTATAATTTTGGTGGTATTGTTGAAGATGATAAAAATGTTGCGCTTCAGGATTTTAATATGAAGTTCAATAAAAATTTAAGTGTTCCCTATTTTGCTTTAAATAGAAAAGATGTTAATTTAGATTACAATCAAATTATTGATTCAGAAACTGATGGCTTATCTATTGATAGAGTTATGAAATTTAAGTTTTATTTTTGGTATGAAGGATGGGATTCTGATTGCTTTGAAGCAGTCACAAATTCAAAAGTTTCTATCTGTTTGAATTTGACTACTCAAAATCCTAAGCTAATTTCTTAGGTATGAAAAACGTTGTAGTTTAGGCTAAATGTTTGATTTTCGTTTTTGAATAATTCTATTGTTTTTAGTTGTTTTAAGATTTGATATTATAATTTTCATTTTACTTTCAACAAATAATATGGTAGAATTTAATTAATTATAAAGATAATGAAGGTGATGCTCATGAACAATAAGGTTCTAAAGGGTTTAAAGATAGCAGGTAATGTTGTGTTTTATGCAATTATTATCGTATTATTACTATTTTCAATAGCAAATATTAAAAAGAAAGATAAAAGCTCATTTGCTAATTTATTTGGACGTGGCTTTTTAACTGTTGAGTCAGACTCAATGAAGGGCGACGGTAAGGATAATTTTAGTAAGGGAGAACTTGTAGTAGTAAAAAAAGCTACCTCTAAGAACATCGCTAAATTAAAGGTTGGAGACATTATTACATTCTATGATGCCGATTTAAAGGCTGCTGATACAACTGGATCAGCAAAAACATCATATTTAAATACCCATAGAATTGTATATATCAATACCCAAGGTGATACACCACTTTATATCACACAAGGTGATTATAATGTTGCTGTTAGTGGCTTCCATTATATAGCACCTACATATGATGAAAATGGTACTTGTACAAATCCTGAAGAGATTAAGCAAAATGCTTTATTTGCTGATCAATGGGAGGAAGTAAATGTATCTGATATTAAGGGTATTTATGTTTCTCATAGTAAGGGCTGGGGAAGCTTCATGACAACTGTTAATAAGCATTTCTTTGCTTGTGTTGTTCTACCTGTTATTATTTTATTCTTAATTGAATTAGTCGTTGTTATTATGAATATAATTGGTATTAAAAATGAAAAGAATAAGTTTGCTTTAGAAGCTGATGCTGAGGCTCAAAAGGAAGAATTACGTAAACAAATTCTTGCTGAGATGAATGCTCAAAATAAAGAAGAAATGAAAAAACAAATTTTAGAAGAACTAAAAAAGGAACAAGAAAGTAAAGAAAATAATTAGAAGGGAGATTAAATAATATGGTTGAATTTTCAAGATATTATATCGATTTCCTTCAAGCTTTATTTTCTAATATAAAAAAATTCTTTGTTAATTTTTTTCACTTGTTTGTCGATATATTCTATACAGATCCTAAGGCATATATTCAAATGCTTGTTAAGGCTTCTGTACAAAATCCTGAATGGAAAGCTACAGATTGGTTAGTTTTTGTTATTGTATCCATCATTAATTTAGCATTATTGGTAGCTATTATAGTTTTAATTGTGCAATTATTTAGAAGATATTTCAGATTCCGTCGTAAGGAAGTTGAAAAGGATGAATTAATTGAAGAGGTTTCTATTTTAAATCAAAAGGTTGTTCAATTAATTGATGAGAAAAATAAGATTTTAGCAATGCGTGTTTCTCAGCTTGGTGTTGGTACTACAGGTTCATTAGAGGAAGAAGAAACTAAATCTAAAAGTGCTCTTACTGAATCAAGATTTACTAAGCTTACTATGGTTGATAGAGAATATGAAATTAATCCTCATGTTACAATTATGAACAATCATGATATGCTTGAGTTAAAGGAAGTTGTTCAACGCTTCATAAACTTTGCGGCAAGCCAATTACATCTATACTATACTCCAGAAATTGTTTCTAGATTTATTGCTGGTATGGGTACTGGTAAGCTATTAATTTTGGAAGGTATTTCAGGTACAGGTAAAACAAGTTTACCTTATGCAATGGGTAAATTCTTCCAACATGATACATCAATTATTTCTGTACAGCCATCATGGCGTGATCGTGCTGAATTACTTGGTTATTTAAATGAATTTACTAAGAAATTTAATGAAACAGATTTTTTAAAGAGCGTATATGCTGCTGGTTATTCTGATACAGTTAATATAATTGTACTAGATGAAATGAACCTAGCACGTGTTGAATATTATTTTGCTGAATTCTTATCAATTATGGAAATGCCTGATATTAATGAATGGAAAATTGACTTAGTTCCATCAACTGATCCAACTGATCCACATAATTTAATTAATGGTAAGCTAATGATACCACAAAATGTTTGGTTTGTTGGAACAGCGAACAAGGATGATTCAACATTTACTATTACTGATAAGGTTTATGACCGTGCTGTAACTCTTGCAATTAATCAAAAAGCACAATATATTGATGCCCCATATACTGAAAATGTGGCTATGACATATGAATATTTAAATGAATTGTTTACTAAAGCAAAGAAGGGCTTCCAGCTTTCAGCTAAGGCTCAGCAGGCTTTAAATCAATTAGATGATTTTATTCAAGCTAAATTTAAAATTGCCTTTGGTAACCGTATTATGAAGCAAATTAAAGCATTTGTTCCTGTTTATATGGCGTGTGGATTTACAGAATATGATGGCTTAGATTATATGCTTACATATAAAATTTTACGTAAGTTTGAAAGCTTAAACCTAACATTCTTACATCCTGAATTGGATCAATTAAGTGCAATGCTTGATAAGCTATTTGGAAAAGGCGTATTTAAGGTTTCACTTGGATTCATTGAGGATTTAAAGAAATTAGGATAAAATTAATTCTAAACATTTATAAAATCCTTCCTCATATATTAAAAATAGGGAAGGATTTTATTTTCAAAAAAGGAGGAAAGAAAAATGAATACTCCAGATGAATTGGAAGATGAGGTTGTTGTTGAGGCTACATCAACTGATGAGGATTTTACTGAGGTTGAAGAAAACGATATTGAAGAATTTGGCCCTTCTACTAAATTTTATCGTAGTTTTAGAAGTGCCTTTGATACTGCAACCTTAAATGATGAATTTTCTAAAACATTTTATAATGCAATTAAAAAAGGTAAAAGAAATGTTTTTAATAAGACAATTCGTGAAGAAAGAATTTTTGAAACTGATTATTTAGATAAGCTAGAGGAGTGCTATCCTTACTTTGTTAATATCATTAATAATCCCAAAAAAAGTATTAGATATGATGAAGAGGTCGTTCTTGTTGAAAAGGCTCATAAAATTAATGCTGATACGGTAAGACATCTCGCAGCACATACAGAATTAATCAAAAAGATTGATACTAATGGTGATGTTATTCCAAGTAAGGTTTTAACGACATTCGCTGAGGAAGAAATCAATATTTATGAAAATAGATTTATTAAGACCTTAATTTATCGAATTGATACTTTTTTAACTAAACGTTACGATGTTATTAAAGAAAATCTTGAAAGCTTTCAAAATGATCGTGTAAAGGTAAATGATGTATTTAAGCTTGCTGATGTTAATGTTGATATGACTATTGATATTTCTGTTAAAAAAGAAATTAGTGAATCAATGAAAAAGGCTCAAGAAATTTTTAATCGTATCGTTAAGCTAAGAGAGGTTTATTCTGGTTTAAAGAATTCACCTTTTATGAATGCTTTAAAGAAAGCTAGAATGGTTTTACCACCAATTATGAAGACTAATATTATTCTTCATAATGCTGACTTTAAAATGGCTTATAGCCTTTGGCTTTATATGGATAGGTATGATACCTTAGGATTTAGTGTGAATGTTAAGGAACGTAATCGTAGCTTTAGTAGTCAGCTTGGTACAGATGTTGATGATATTTTTGCCATCTATTTTGCGACAATTATGCAAAGTAGAAGACTTGGTGCTATTATTTTTAAGGATCAAACCTTTAAGGAATTTCTTAGAAAGAAGCCTAAGGAGCTTAAAAATGTTGAAAATGAATTGTCATTAAAGCCTGGTAATTATGAATTTGAAAAGAATGCTATTAATGAGTTTTATTTACAAGAAACTATGAAGTATTTTAAGGCTTCTCTTAAAACCTTAAATAATGAAGGAAGTGGAGAAACGCAGTCACTTCGTATTGTTTATAAGCAAATGCTTGAGATAATTGATAATATTTATCCAACTGTTTTTGATGCTAGAGAGACTTATCTTGAGGATACTGATGGCGAGGTTAGCCTTGAGGCTCAGCTTGAGATGGCAAAGCGTCGTAAAAAGGTATTAAAGATTGTTCGTGAGCAAAAGGAATTAAATTTAGCTAAAATGGAAAGATTAGAGGAAAAGGCTAATAAGAACATTATAGCTATCGAAAATAAGATAGCTCTTGCTCAGGCTAAGGAGGAATCACGTCTACAGCGTGAACGTGAACGTCAGGCCCGTATTTTAATGGCTGAAAAGAAGAAGGAAGAAATTCGTAAGGCTCGTGAGGAAGCTCGTAAGGAAAAGGAAAAGGCCTTAGAGCGTGAAAAACAAGAGAAGATTAAAGAACGTGAGCGTCAAAAGGAAAAGCAAAGATTAAAGCTTGAGCGTGAACGTGAGCGTAAGAAGAAACAGGCTGCAGAACGTAGAGAAAAGATGAAAACATCTAAAAGAAGAAATATTAAAGCTAGAAGGAAGTCTGTTACTCTATGAGTTTAAAGAAGGCCCTAAAGATAATCGGAACAATACTATTTATTGGAATAATATATGTTGCCATAAGCTTTAGTATAGATATGTTTAGGCATAAGCCTATATCATTATGTGGATATAATGTTTCATATGTTCCAACTGAAAGTATGGAACCAACAATTAAAGCCAAATCTTATGTTTTAGTTAAAGAAACTAAAGATGTTAAGGTAGGAGATATTGTTGTTTATAAATCAAATAAAAATAATATGTATATAATTCATCGAATCATTAATATTAATAATGGCGTTTATACCTTTCAAGGTGATAATAATCCAGCTATTGATGATGAAGATGTTAGTATTAATCAAATTTATGGTGTTTACATTAAAGAGGTTTCTTTTCTTACTAAGCTTATAAGCGGTGATAATCGAATGCTATTCTTTGGAATAATTGTTGTTATATTTGTCTTAATGTTTGTTTTACAGCTTATTAATGCTTTAGCAAATTATAAAAAGGAAAAAAGTAAGAACGATAATCTTCAAAAACTAAAAAGAGAAATATATCTTGAGGAATTAAAAAAATTAGAGGATAAAGAAAAATGAAAGGCTGTGCGGTGCATAGCTTTTTATTTTTTCTTGACTTGAACTTAAAATTGATTATTTACATTATATGTGATGTAATCAAATTAGTAAAAAGTCGTATATACACAAAAAAAATAAATGATTATTTATTATCTTGTAAATGGTATTATTAAAGTGTAGGTTATTGGCCTTCAGAAATGTAGGTTAATG
>CALCWU010000188.1 GCA_937905855.1 uncultured Mollicutes bacterium | reverse complement strand
CGTTATGGAACATGATGAATATGTAGGATATTATACCTATAAAAATATGTATATTTTCCTTGATGGCTTTAAAACAGGTGAAATAAGCTTTGATTCTAGTAGTAATTATAAAACGAAGATTAAATATAAAATTGATGGTAATGTTTTAAGAATTGATTACGTAGATACAGATGTTACATTTAATAAGGGTAGTTATGTTGAATTCTTTATAAGTGATTTATATAATGTTTTAACTCTTAGAAAGACAAATACTGCTGTTTTAGATGGAAGTGTATTTGAAAATCAAAAAATATCTATTGGCGCAATTATTCGCTTAAATAAATCATATTATGGCGCAAATACCGACGCAATTGTAATTGATGAATTATGTTCAAATTTAGAAATTATAACTAGCGATGGAATCATGGATAAAGAAACCTTAATTAGTGGTAAAATTGGTAAGTATAAATATGTTGATACATCTAAGATTGCCTTTTCAATTGCTGGATTTTATGAGCTTACAATTAATTTGAAGGTAAATAACAAACGTGTTACATCTTATTATGCTATCCAAATATTAGCTGCTGATTATAAAAATGATACAATTGTAGGCGATTACCAAAATGGTATTATTGATAATAATTATTCTTTAAGCATTAATGAATATGGTATTATTAGCTTTACAAATCAAGGAATCACCTATGAAGGTCTTATAAAGCCATATGGTAATAAATTTACTTCAACACTAAGAGCAAGTAATGGTACTATAACCTTAAATGGTGAATATGTTGATTCAGGCTTAATTTTTATAAGAACATCTGGCTTATTTAATTATTCAGATTACTTCTCAACATATAAGGTGGAGCAGGCTGGTAATAGTCAATATGTTTTAAGAAAATTTACTAAAAATGATAATACATATTATATGTTATTTGAAGCAGGCAGTATAAGTGCAAGAATTGTCTATCCAACATCAATTAATGATGTTGAAGCTGGACTTGAGGGTTCAATTAATGAAATAGCTTATGATAATAAGATACTTACTATTCGTATTGATAAATATAATGATTTGAAAACAGGTATAACTGTTGCCGATAAGTATTTAGGTCAATATAAAAATGGTGATGATATTTTAATAATTGATGGCTTTGGTAATGCTAAATATAATAATAAATTAGCAAATTATACAATAAATGCAGATTATTTGACAATTTATGTAGAAAGTGATATAAAGGTTGTTAAAGTTAATCTTAATGATTATACTTTCAAGAATATTGATATAAGCTTTGATAATTCTTTAGTTGCAGGCTTTACATATTATATCAGCTATTCTTGTTATGATGATGAGTATTCAGAGCAATATGATATGGATGTTGCCCTTGTATTTGATGATTTAGGTAAGGTTACTGCAATAGCTAAATCAAGTGAATACGATGAGGATACTAAAAAGGATACCTATGAACCTAAATTTGCAAATGCA
>CALCWU010000187.1 GCA_937905855.1 uncultured Mollicutes bacterium | reverse complement strand
AGATGTTAATTTATTTATAAGAATTAATGTCGGTGTAGAGGCTCATACACATAAATATATCATTACAAGTGATATCGATTCTAAATTTGGCGTAATTTATAATAGTGACGATTATAAAAAAATGTTAGAAATAATTAATGATAATAAGAACTTAAATTTAGTTGGGTTACATTCTCATATAGGTTCTCAAATTTTTGATTTGTTAGCCTTTGCTGAGGAAATAAAAAGATTAGTATCATATTGTAAAGATTTTTCAAAGCCAATAAGTCTTGATTTGGGTGGTGGCTTTGGTGTTTTTTATACAAGTGAAGATGCACCTAAAAAAATTGCTGATGTTTGTCATTTTATAATTGATTGTGTTATTAAATATACTAAAGAATTTAATGTTAAGTTAAATGAGGTATTAATTGAACCTGGTAGAGCTATTGTAGGTGAAGCTGGTTATACTCTTTATACAATTGGTGATGTTAAAAGAACGCCACATAAGCTTTATTACTTTATTGATGGGGGAATGACTGATAATATTAGACCGGCATTATATCAAGCAAAATATAGCTTTGATGTTGCAACAAAAATTGATTATCCTAAGGATGAAATGGTTTGTATTGCTGGTAAATGCTGTGAGTCTGGGGATATTTTAGCAGAAATGGTAGTTTTACCAAAAGCTACTAGCGGAGATTTACTAATTTCCTATACAACAGGTGCCTATGGGTATTCTATGAGTTCTAATTATAATAAGGCCTTAACGCCAGGTGTAGTTTTTATCAAGGATGGCAAAGCTAGAGTGGTAGTTAAAAGACAAACATTAACGGAATTAATAGAAAGGGAGATATAATGAAATTTTTAAAAATGCATGGCTGTGGTAATGATTTTGTAATTGCCGATTATAAAGAAAATATTGATTATTCAAACTTAGCAATCAAAATATGTGATAGATATGTAGGCGTAGGTGCAGATGGCTTAATTTTAGTAAAAACTAATCCATTAGAAATGATTTATTATAATTCTGATGGTTCAAGAGCACCAATGTGTGGCAATGGTATACGTTGTTTTGCACTTTATTGTTATTATAATAAAATCGTTAATGATCTTAGTTTTGATGTATTAACACTTGCTGGTACAATGAAAATTGAAATTAAAGGTCTTAATCCTTTTAATGTTATGGTGAACATGGGAAAAGCTATTTATGATAATAGCCTTATAAAAGCCTATGATGATTTAAGCTTCAAAGGAAGAATAATTAAGGTAAATGATTTAGAAGTAAAAATTTATTCGCTTTTTACTGGAACTATTCATACAGTTGTTTTTGTTGATGACTTTAATGATAAGGTTTTAGACTATGCTAAAGATATTTCTGATTTTTATCTTTTTAGGGAAAAAACTAATGTTAATTTTGTAAAGATCGTTGATAAAGATACAATCTGTGTTAAAACCTTTGAAAGAGGATGTGGCTGGACATTTGCTTGTGGAACTGGATGTTGTGCTAGCGTATATGTTGCTAATGAGCTTGGTAAAATTAATAATGAAGCTAATGTTATTTTGA
>CALCWU010000186.1 GCA_937905855.1 uncultured Mollicutes bacterium | reverse complement strand
TGCAATAAAATGTAAAATGTTGTAATATATATGTGGTTCTTAAGTGAACCACCCTATCCCAAATATGTGTATGAAAATACACAGTGAATTTTTCATAATTCACAATCCCCTTTTATACCTAGGATTTTATCCTAGGTCCCCCCAAAACTAATCAAGGAAGCTTTTGCTTCCTTTTATTATGCATATATGATAAAATAAGATTATTAATTTATACAAAGAAACGGAGATGAATAATATGATGTTTGTCGATCAGGTAAAACTTAGCGTTCAAGGTGGTACTGGTGGTAATGGTGCTGTTGCATATAGACGTGAGCTTAAGGTAGAACGTGGTGGACCATTTGGTGGTAATGGTGGAAAAGGTGGCAGCATTATCTTTGTAGGCGATGAAGGACTATCAACATTATTAGATCTTAGATATTCAAGATTGATAAAGGGAAATAATGGTGAAAATGGTCGTAATAAAGGAATGTATGGCGCATGCGCTAAAAATACATATGTTAGAGTTCCAATTGGAACAACAATTTATGATGATGACAAAAATATAGTTATAGGTGATATTACTAAAAAAGGTGATCAGGTTATTGTTGCTCTTGGTGGACGTGGCGGAAGAGGAAATATGGCTTTTGCTTCAAATTCTAATAAATGTCCAGATTTTTGTGAAAAAGGCGAGCCTGGTGAGGAACGTAATTTAAGAGTTGAATTAAGAGTTTTAGCAGATTGTGGACTTGTTGGCTTCCCTAGTGTTGGAAAATCAACAATTATTTCAGCTGTTAGTGCGGCGAGACCAAAGATTGCAAGCTATCATTTTACAACTCTTGTTCCTAATTTAGGTATGGTTAGGGTTAATGATGGTAGAAGCTTTGTAATGGCTGATTTACCTGGTATTATTGAAAATGCTCATAACGGAGCTGGTCTTGGCTTACAATTTTTAAGACACATAGAAAGATGTCGTGTAATTGTTCATGTTATTGATATGTCAGGCTCTGAGGGAAGAGATCCTTATAATGACTATTTAACAATTAATCAGGAATTAAAGGAATATAAGATGAATTTAATCAATAGACCACAAATTGTTGTAGCTAATAAAATGGATTTACCTGAAGCTAAGGAAAATCTAGAAAGATTTAAAAAGCTTACAAATGTCGAGGTTATTCCTATTAGTGCATATACTAAAGAAAATTTAGACGTCCTTCTCTATAAGATTGCTGATTTATTAGCTGTAACAAAAGAATTTTCATTATACGAAGATGATGAAAAGGATATGGTTGTCAATTATACATATGAGCCTGAGGAAGCCTTCTTTACAATTGAAAAGATGAACTCTGACGAATGGGATGTTACAGGTGATAAGCTTCATAAGCTATTTTTGATGACAGATTGGACATCAGATATGTCAATTAATAGATTCATTAGACAGCTTCGTAGTCATGGCCTTGATGATGCCTTAAGAGATAAGGGCTGTAAAAATGGTGATACAATCCATATTTATGATTGGGATTTTGAATTTTTTGATTAGTTTTTAAAGAAAGCATAATGTTTGTTTTATATATTTCAAACATTTGCTTTCTTTTTTTCTCTTTAAACTAAAAAAATGCAAAAAAACGAAGTTAAAAGTAATTGCTTTCATTGACAAAATTGACAATAAAAATTATAATAGAGATGATGAAAAGTTTTTCATACAAATTAAACGTTTATAGAAAGAGGATCTTATAAGATGAAAAAGTTTGATATTTTAAATCAAATCTCTTCTATTGGTGTTGTTGCCGTAGTAAGAGGAAACAGTAAAGATGAAGCAATTAAGATTGCTGATGCTTGCATTGCTGGTGGAGTTAAGGCTATTGAATTAACCTATACAGTACCAGGTGCTCGTGGAATTATCGAGACATTAATTGAAAAATATGGCGATCGTAAGGATGTAGTTATCGGTGCAGGTTCAGTATTAGACCCTGAAACTTGTAAGGGTGCTATTGAGGCTGGTGCAAAATTTATCGTTGCTCCTTCATTCAATGAAAATGTTGCTAAGCTTGCTAATAGATATCAAATTCCATATATTCCAGGAATTATGACTGTTAAAGAAGCAGTTACTGCAATGGAAGCTGGCTGTGATGTTATTAAAGCATTCCCAGGAGATATTTTAGGACCTAGATTTGTTAAGGATATTAAGGGACCTATTCCATATGCTAATGTAATGCCATCTGGAGGCGTTGATTTAAATAATGTTAAGGATTGGTTCAAGGCTGGCGTAATTGCTGTTTCAGCTGGTTCAAGCTTAACTGCTGGTGCTAAGAAAGGCGATTTCGAATTAGTAACTAAGACTGCAGAAGCATTTATCGCTGAATTTGAAGCTGCAAAAGCTGCAAAGTAATTTAAATTACTTCTGCCCCTAGGAGGCAAAATGAAAGAGAAAATTATTACCTTTGGTGAGATAATGCTTAGATTGTCTACGCCAGATTATAACACAATTAATCAAACAAGATCATTTTTGGTTAATTATGGAGGAGGAGAAGCTAATGTAGCTGTTGCTCTTTCTCATATGGGACATAATGCTTATTTTATGTCAAAACTTCCACCAAATCAGCTTGGTGATGGAGCAATTTCTCATTTGAAAAGTAATGGTGTTAATACTGATTTGATTGTTCGTGGATCTACAACCTTAGGAATTTATTTCCTTGAGACAGGATTTGGTGGTAGACCAAGTAAAGTCATTTATAATCGTAAGCATTCTGCAATAACAAGAATTGAAGAAAGCGAATTTGATTGGGATAGCATTTTTACAGGCGCAACATGGTTCCATGTTAGTGGAATAACCTTAGCTTTAGGCGAAAGGGTTAGAAATGTTGCAATGCGAGCTGTAAGAGAAGCCAAGGCTCATAATGTAAAGGTAAGCTTTGATTTTAACTATCGAGCAAAGCTTTGGACAATCGAGGAAGCACGCCCTGCATATAAAGAAATTATGAATTATGTCGATGTTGTATTTGCTTCTTTTTATGATGCAAATACAATTTTGGAAATTCCTTTAGATGAGGGATGGGAAAATGCTACACTTTCAGAAAAACGTCGCAACGTTTTCCCTAAGATGATAAAAAAATATAACCTAAGCTATATTTTTGGAACTGATCGTGTCGTATATTCAGCAACTGAAAATTCATTAGCAGGCTATTACTTTAAGCTTAAGGATGATAAATTAAGTTGGGAATTGACCTCACCAATTCGTTTTAATATTTATGATAGAATCGGTGGCGGTGATGCTTTTGCATCTGGTGTAATTCATGGATTATTAAAGAATTTTGATGATCCACAATATGCTGTAAGATACGGCTTAAATACATCAGTTTTAAAGCATACAATTTCTGGTGATGCGTCTATATTTAGTTGCGAGGATATAGAAGCGTTTATGGCTGCAAATGGTAGTGCTGAGGTTGTAAGATAGAGAGGAATATAAGATGATTGTTGGAAAACTTAAATACCTATATAGATATAAAGGAATTTCTAAGAATATTGATACAGCAATTGATTATGTATTAAATAATGATTTACTTGCTCTTCCAAAAGGAAAAACAGTAATCGATAATGGTAATGTTGTTATTAATCGTGATACATATGTTGCTAAGGCTAAAGAAGACTGTTTCTTTGAAAATCATGAAAAATTCTTAGACTTACAAATTGTTTTGAAGGGTAAGGAGGGCTTTGCCTATACTGATATTTCAAATCCTACCCTTAAGGTTATTGCACCTTATAATACTGAGAAGGATGTAACAAAATATAGCTGTGAGGATGGCGTATTTTTTACTCTTGAAGAGGGCTTTGCTCTTGTATATCCTGAAGATGTTCATTTAGCCAAAATGGATGTTGATGGAAAAACTGTTGAAAAAGCAGTTGTTAAAATTAAAATTGAAGAATAATAAAGGAGAAAATTAAAATGGCAAAAGTAGTAACTTTAGGCGAAATTATGTTAAGATTATCTACACCAGGTAATACACGTTTCGTTCAATCAGATTCATTTGATGTAGTATATGGTGGAGGAGAAGCAAACGTTGCTGTTAGCTGTGCTAATTATGGACATGATGCATATTTCGTTACAAAGCTTCCAACACATGAAATTGGACAATCTGAAGTAAATGCTTTAAGAAAATATGGTGTACATACTGATTATATTACACGTGGTGGTGACCGTGTTGGTATTTATTATCTAGAAACTGGTGCATCTATGCGTGCAAGTAAGGTTATATATGACCGTGCTGGTTCTGCAATTGCTTGTGCAGATCCTGAGGATTTCGATTTCGATAAGATTATGGAAGGTGCTGATTGGTTCCACTGGTCTGGAATTACTCCTGCTATTTCTGACAAGGCTGCTGAGCTTACAAGATTAGCTTGTGAAGCTGCAAAGCGTCATGGTGTAACTGTTTCAGTTGACTTAAACTTCCGTAAGAAATTATGGACATCTGAGAAGGCAATTTCTATTATGAAGCCTTTAATGAAAT
Organism: uncultured Mollicutes bacterium; assembly: GCA_937905855.1. GTDB lineage: Bacteria > Bacillota_I > Bacilli_A > Acholeplasmatales > Anaeroplasmataceae > CAKQDS01. The sequence continues at coordinate 1,871 of CALCWU010000186.1, read as the reverse complement.
ATGTTGATGTATGTATTGGTAATGAAGAGGATGCTGAGCTTTGCTTAGGATTTAAGCCAGATGCAGATGTTAATAGTGGAAAGACTGATGCTGCAGGATATGAAGGTATCTTCAAAGCAATGGCTAAGGAATTCGGATTTAAGTATGTTGTATCTACATTACGTGAATCATTCTCAGCTACACACAATGGTTGGAAGGCATTAATTTATAATGGTAAGGAATTCTATCAATCAAAGAGATATGATATTAACCCAATTATTGACCGTGTTGGTGGTGGAGATTCATTCTCTGGTGGTTTGATCCATGGTTTATTAACATATCCAGATGATCAAGGAAAGGCATTAGAATTTGCTGTTGCAGCATCTGCTTTAAAGCATACTATCAATGGCGATTTCAACTTAGTTTCTAAGGCTGAGGTTGAAGCTTTAGCTGGTGGAGACGCATCTGGTCGTGTTCAACGATAATTTATAATTATGATAGGATACTACTTTTGTAGTATCTTATCCATTAATTGTAAAATTGTTAATTAATGGAGGATTTTAAAATGAAAATGGAAGTTCGTTACGCAAATCACCCTGAGGATTCAAAGCATTATACAACTGAGGATTTACGTAGACACTATTTAATGGAAAAAGTATTTTCTCCAGACGAGATTTTACTTGTTTATTCACATCAAGATAGAATTATTGCTGGTGGAGTAATGCCTGTTACAAAAGAACTAGAACTTGAGGCATCAGATGCCTTAAGAGCTGATTATTTTCTTCAAAGAAGAGAATTAGGTATTATCAATATTGGTGGTAACGGAAAAGTAACTCTTGATGGCAAGGAATATAATGTTAAGTCTAAGGATGGAATGTATGTAGGTATGGGTACAAAGGAGGTAAAATTTGCTTCTGATGATGCAAATAATCCTGCAAAGTTTTATATTGCTAGTGCTCCAGCACATAAGACATACCCAACTTATTATATTGATTTTGAAAAAGCTAATCATCGTCCATGCGGTGATGCTAAAACTCTTAACAAGCGTGTAATTAATCAATATATTCACCCTGATGTATGTAAGAGCTGTCAGCTTGCTATGGGTATGACTGAGCTTGCTGAGGGAAGTGGCTGGAATACAATGCCATCTCATACACACGAAAGAAGAATGGAAGTATATTTCTATTTCAATATTCCAAAGGATAATGTTGTATTTCATATGATGGGTCAACCTCAAGAAACACGTCATATTGTTATGAACAATGAACAATTAGTTATTTCTCCAAGCTGGAGTATTCATTCTGGTATTGGAACATCAAATTATTCATTCATTTGGGCAATGTGTGGAGAAAATCAAGAGTTTGACGATATGGATCATATAAAAAATACTGATTTAAAATAATTTAAGGAGAACTAATAAAAATGGATATGAAGGATTTTAGATTAGATGGCAAGGTAGCTTTAGTTACTGGTGCATCTTATGGAATCGGCTTTGCTATTGCAACTGCATTTGCAACAGCAGGTGCTACAATTGTTTTTAATGATATTAATCAAGATTTAGTAAATAAGGGATTAGCTGCTTATAAAGAAGCTGGAATTAATGCTCATGGTTATGTATGTGATGTTACAAACGAGGAAGCTGTTAATGCGTTTGTTGCTCAAGTAGAGCGTGAAGTTGGTGTTATTGATATTCTTGTTAATAATGCAGGAATTATTAAGAGAATCCCTATGTGCGAAATGACTGCTGCTCAATTCCGTCAAGTAATTGACATTGACTTAAATGGACCATTCATTGTAAGTAAGGCAGTTATTCCAGGAATGATTAAGAAGGGTCATGGAAAGATTATTAATATTTGTTCTATGATGTCAGAGCTTGGTCGTGAAACTGTATC
>CALCWU010000185.1 GCA_937905855.1 uncultured Mollicutes bacterium | reverse complement strand
ACTATTTTTGAAGCAATTCCTAGGTGCTGATATTCCTTTTTAAGCATAAAAAAGCCAATAAAAACTGTTTGATCATTAGGATAATCCTGAATTATGTCACTTACAGCAATTAATTCATCATTCTTGTAAAAGCCAACATAATATTTATCCTTCTTCTCCTTACCAGGAGGTAGGGCCCTTAAATCACTTCTAATTGAATAAGGAGTTGGATCTGGTGGACAATATTTATAATACGTTTCATTATTTTTACAAAGTTCTAATAGCTCATCAATATTATCGCTTTCGATTTTCTTAACCACATAGGTTTTAGAAAACTTATTAATATCCATTTTAACCTCCTTATTCATCATAGACAGTTATATTTTTTAAATTTGTTTCATTTCCCTTTAATAAATAGGTATCATCGCTTTTGCAATAGGGACACGTTTTACCATATTTAACCGTTTCATAGGTTTTACCACAATTATTGCAAATAGTTTCAGCCTTAATAGTTTCAATTTCTAGCTTTGAATCCTTTAATACCTCATATTTTTTAGCATTCCAGTTCCAGCAATCCTCCAAATAGGAATTAACAACCATAGAAACCTCGCCAATTTCCAAAGTAACCTTAGAAACATGCTTAACATTATTCTCTATAGCAATATTATTAACCATTTTGGCAATATGAAAAACTATACTAAGCTCGTGCATTTTTCTTTTCTTCCTTTAAGGCTTTCTTATATTCCTTATTCTTCTTTATAGCCTCACGCTCAGCTTCATTTTTCTTAGCAAAGATAATATTTACACCACGCTTCATAGCATAAGGAAGAATTGCTTTAAATTTATCCTCACTCTTAATCATCTTTGAAGCTTTTGGATGATCACGAACTAAATGAATAGCATCAAATTCACACTTTGTAGTACAAATTCCACAGCCAATGCATTTATTTTCATCAACAACAGACATTCCACATTCTAAGCAGCGTCCTGCTTCCTTTTTAGCCTCAGCCTCTGTTAAAACGATTCTTGCATCCTCTAGGCTCATACTATGATCAACATTATCAGCATATTTTACGGTAACTCGCTTTGAGTTATCATAGCTTTCAACTAAAATATCATCCTTATCAAGAGCCTTAAAGTCACGTCTATTTCTACCAATAGTAAGGCTTGCATTTTCATGAACAAAGCGGTGAATAGATTCAGCAGCACATTTACCTGCCTCAATTGCATCAATTGCAAACTTAGGTCCAGTATAAACATCACCGCCAACAAAAATGTCAGGCTCAGCTGTTTGGTATGTTAGCTTATCAGCAACTGGATAATTTCCATGCCAGAATTCTACCTTAGTTCCCTTTAATAGATCATTCCACATTATTGCTTGACCAATTGCATAAATAATATATTTAGCATAATTTCTTCCTCTCTTAAATTTTAGGGACGGGC
>CALCWU010000184.1 GCA_937905855.1 uncultured Mollicutes bacterium | reverse complement strand
GGCCTTATAAACAGCTCCCCCTACTGTTCCTAAGCCTAAAAGTGCAATTTTCATTATTCTACAGCCGTAAGGATTACTTCAACAACCTTGTTTAAATCCTTAATTTCTCCTACAAAATTAGCAATTGTCTTTTCTAGCTTAACAATATCTATTGTAAGCATTACAAAGGCAATATTATGAATTGGCATTTCTTGATGAATTGATAAAACATTTCCCCCACATTTAGCTACAAAATTCAAAACATTTGACAAAACACCTGTCTCATCAACAAGCTTAAGGCTTAAAACCATTCTTCTAGTCGAATTATTTTCAGGCTGATAAATTAAATCCTTATATTTATAAAATGTACTTCTGCTTATATCACATCTTTTACAAGCAACAGTAATAGATATACCACTATCAATTAAATTTTTAGCATTTATTACCTTAATCACACTTTCATCAATGATACTTTCTTCAACTAAATAATATTTTTTACTCATTAGTTATTTCAACCTCTTTTCCAACATTTAATAAATTTATTACTGAATCATCTATTCTAAACTCATCTACATTAATTTTATCTTTATAGATAACAAGCATTGTTGAGCCACTACCACTTATACAAAAAGCTAAATTTTGTTTATTTGCAATATCTTTAAAAGCATAACTATTTTTAATTAAGCCCATTCGATATGGCTCATGAATCTTATCATTAAATAGATCATTAATTAAATTCAAATCACCATTTTTAAATGCATATGGTATGTTAACTATTCTTGATAAATTATTAACAACATCAGCTCTTTGATAGCTTTGTGGCAAAGCCTCTCTAGATTTTTTTGTTTCTAGCATTTCACTTGGTGAAATTGTCATAAATTTTAAAGTATTTGAAACATCATATTTAACATACTTAATATCATCGCCTACTTTAAAGGAAGCGACAAGTCCACCAAAAATTGCAGGAGCGACATTATCAGGATGTCCCTCAATATTAGTAGCTATTTTTAAGCATTCATCCTTACTAAGGGGATTATTTAAATAATAATTTGCTGCCATAACACCTGCAACTATTAGTGTAGATGATGAGCCAAGTCCTCTACTAATAGGAATTCTTGAAATAATTTTCATTCTTAAAGGAATTATTTTTTTATTTAATAGCTTAAAAACATATTCATAGCTTGTCTTTAATAAATTATTATCATTAGCATATTCTAAATCAAATCCCTCATAATAAAATTTATCAGCTGGTTCAAAATAAAAATCATTGGCTAAATCAAGGGCTATACCAAGTGTATCAAAGCCAACACATAAATTGGCAGATGTAGCATTTACTTTAATGTGTAGCATGAAATAATCTCCTTTATTTTAGCATCTAGATCACAAATACTTATATCACTTTTAGTGAAGCTATTATATTTGAATTTATTTGGTAATTCTATATTTAGCTTGTTACAAAAATCAATTAGGTCCCTAGAGTCAAGTGAAATAGCCTTAGCTACACTATCATAAAATTTAAGAGGTGATGCTGTAGATAAAACAACATTATAATTATCATTTATTTTCATAGCCTTAAACTTTTTTAAAGCAGCAAGACCAACTGCAGTATGAGGATCAACTAAATAATTATAATTATTATAATATTCCTTTATCGTTAAATTTGTTTCCTCCTCATCAGTATAAAAAGCATTAAATGAAGAATAATCACCATCTAGTGTAAAACGTTTATACTTCTTCAAATCATCCATTGCCTCTTTAACCTTGGCTGTTGACCTTGTAGTATAATATAAAAGTCTTTCTAAATTAGAAGAAATAATTATATCCATTGAAGGTGAATTTGTTTTATAAAATTCTCTATTTGCATCATAAACATTAGTTTTAAAGAAATCAGTTAAAACATTATTTTTATTAGATGCGCAAATAAGCTTATCAATAGGCAAACCCATCATTTTTGCGATATAGCCAGCCAAAATATCACCAAAATTACCAGTCGGAACTGTAAAATTGATTTTCTCATCCTCTTTAATTGTCTGATCATTAACTAATTTAATATAGGTATAGTAATAATATACTATTTGCGGAACAAGTCTTGATATATTTATAGAATTAGCACTTGATAAATGTAAATTCTTATTTTTCAAGAAAAATTCCTTAACAAAGCTTTGACAATCATCAAAATTACCACGGATAGCAAGAACATGCCCATTACCATTATTAAAGCCTTGCATTTGCGCCTCTTGAAGAGGACTAACACCATTTGAAGGATATAAAACAATTGTTTCAATACCTGTAATATTCTTAAATCCTGATAGGGTTGCACCACCAGTATCTCCTGATGTTGCTGTTAAGATTGTAGTAATTTCCTTATTATTTGCCTTCTTTTTTGCAAGTTTAAGCATTCTTGGTAAAACGACTAAGGCAATATCCTTGAATGCTCCAGTCGGACCATGATATAGCTCTAATATTGCTTTTCCATCAAGCTTAGTAATATTTACAACCTCACTAATATCAAAGCCTTTATAGGCTTCATCTATTTCTCTTTGAATATCCTCTAAGGCAAATTCCTTAAAAAATAAAGAAATTATTTTACCTGCAAGCATTTGATAGCTATAACTAAGTACATCCTTATACGAAAGCTTAGGAATCTCATCTATAACATATAAGCCACCATCATCAGCTAACCCATTAATTATAGCCTCATATGATGTGACATTTTTATTTCCTCTTGTTGAATGATACATTTTTTAACCTCCAAATTTTCCTTAATTATAACATCTTTAGTCAAATATTACAATAACTACAAAACACATTTTTGATTTTTGTTTTTTAATGTAAATAAATATTAAAAAAAGTATGGACTATTCCATACTTAATTTTTTATGCCTTTTCTTAACAAAATGAATTATTAGAAACAATGCTAATCCTATTAAAATAATTACACCAACAGCAATTAAAGCATAACCCCACATTGGCATAACAAAACTAACTCCAGGAACTAAAACAATAAATGTACCCGTGCAGCTAGCCTCAAAAGTAACATATCTGCCATAGCCTCTTGCAGAAATTTGTTCTAAAGTACAATTTTCATTTAAATGATATACCTCCACATTATTTCTATTAAAATCCGGATTAGTCTTTATATAATAGTTAACATTAGCATCAAGATTCAAGCCTTCACCAGTATTATCTAATAATAAGATATTAGTTATTTCATACTTTTGTGATTTCTTTACTAATAGACTTTTAATATTAGCGTACTCTTGACCACTTTCTATTCTTTGAGATTGAACTACATAATTGTCAGGCAAAATTTTATTTACATCTATTACCTTAACTAAGCTACTGCCAGCACTTGTAGAAATAACCTTAAAGCTTTTAGTCGTATATGAATCATTACCCAAATTAGTTTTATATTTAGATGTTGAAGCCTTATATATAACTTCATACTCACCAAGCTCTATTAAAACTATTTTATTTTGGTCTATATCTACATTTTCACCATTTGGAGATTTAACAAATATTTCTAGGTCACATTCATCAGCACCAAACATTGCTTTAGCATCTGGTAATTTATAGGTAGCATTTTGAATAGATGTAACATCACCAACGGCGTCCATTAAAATTTCTGGAACAAATCTTGCAGGATATTCAAAGCTCTTATCAACTAATTCACTAGTTTTAGTCATATTATCTAAATTCAATTTAATTGTAAAGCTTACATCTTTGTTCATTGCTGAAACTTTGCCAGCTATGTTAACTTGTGATGTAATATCCTCTTCACAAAGCGTAATAGTATATGTTGTTTTTTTACCATTTTCATTTATTAAAATACCACTTTTATAACTATAATCACTAAGTGAAATATTAATATCCGACAAAGCACTATTATCTAATAGGGTTATTGAAAGAAAATATAAATCATTTTCTTTCAATAAATAGGCATGATCATCAAAATATTTACCAATCATTGATTGACCTATTGAATTAGTTCCTCCTATTTCATAGCTTGTATCATAAATAATATCATCATCTACTTCAACTGAAGCCTTAACATTTATATTCATTACAAAAAGCATTATTAATAAGGAGCTTATAAAAGTAATTATATATCTTTTTTTCATTTAAATCACTCCTCATAAACAGCAACTATTGTAACATAGCCACCTTCTAAATAATCCTTAGTTAAAATTTCATTTTCTAAATCAATCTTGATTAGATTACCATTTAATAAAATTGCCCAATATGCAAATTTATCCTTTTTTTCTTCTTTTCTTAATTGATTTAAAATGCCCTTATTCATTTCACCATCATCTACAGCCTGACTGATAGATTTACCATCAATAACTGTAGGGTATGGTAATTTTAAATCTGTATATTCATTGTTTTGATATTTTTGGAATTTTAATGTCAATGGTCCCTTAAGAATTGGTCTAATTACACAGCCTTCAGTGATTACATAGCTAAGATCATATAAGGTATCAGTAGTATAGAAATATTTTGTATTTTCACCACTACCAGTATAGAAAATTGGCTTATCACATTCCCAACCAACATGAGTGTAGCCCTTTGGAACTGTAAAGACAAAGTCAGCAAGAACTAGAGTATAATTATCACCGCTTCGATAATATTTCTTAGTGCCTATAGTCTTTGTTTCACCATCAATCTCATACATAGCAGTAACAGTTATTCCCTCGTCCCAGTTAGCATATAAAACTGGTGCTATTGTATTTCTATCAACACCGATTTTACCAATACTTCCATCTGGTGAAACATATGAGAAATAATCGCCACCCTTAGTATAATAGCCCCATTTAAATAAATGATCAGCTGATGATTTAAAATATGTACTATTGATTGCATAGCCACCATTTGCTTGATTATATTTAACGGTGTAAGATTGGCTTCCATCACTATTATTAACAACCCCAGCCAAATCATCTCTAAATGGATGATTACTATCAGTAACATAAGTAATTGTAATATCATCCTCAGTCGAATAAACATCGATATCCTTTGTTACTGTAATATATCTACTATTATTTCCATAGAATGAATTACCAATAATATAATCCTTTATTGGATGCTCCTCATTTTCATCCTTTGTAAAATAGAATGTATAGATAATTTGATATTTTCCAGTCTTTTTAAATAAATAGAAATTACCATCTCGATCAGTTTCAGAGGAATCTATGTCCTTTAAAACTGTTCCAACATATTTTTTAAAGCTTATACTAGCAACTGCTAAATTTAAGCCCTCATTATCCATAATAATGGCGTTTGTTAATGTATATTTTTGATTTGTATACCAAGCAACATCATCTAGTATTTTATAATTTGCAAATTTCTTACCATTTACACGCATATTATAAACATAGCATCTTGTATAGGTATCATCACCATTAGTATAAGTAAAATCAACAAGTGCATAATCTGTATTTGCCAGTGTATCCTTTAATCTTTGACTAGTTACATCCTCTATTGTTTCCTTACGAGTATAGATTTTGTAATATTTCAAATCAAGATTCAAGGTATTATCACCTATAATAACCTTATACTTTTTATTAAATACATCATCAATATTAGTAAGCTCTAAAGCATTCGTATTCTTAACATTTAGCTTTTGTCTAGTTCCATCATAGTAATAATATAGATTTCCTGAATATTCAATCTCGTCATCACAATAAACATTATATTTTCCCTTTTCCTCACCCTTATATTCAAAGGTTAAATATGTAGTATAGCCATATCTATCAACCATTCGATAAATAACTACACAAGTATCGGCTGACATTGTAAATGTCGAAGGATTCCAGGTTTCATAATTATAGCTTATTTTTGTATAAATACCATTATTATAGGAATAAATTCCAAAATCCTCCTGATTCATATGGTAAGTGTCACTAAGTGAATCGTAAGCATTATGAGAATTATATTCCCTACCATAAGAAACATACTCAATCAAAGGAATATGAACTAAATCTTCCTTATAATATTTTTTACTGCTAACATAAGCCAGAAGCTTTTCATCATAGGTCCAGTTGGCACTATCTACTGTACCATCATCATTAATAACCTCATCAGTTATTGTTATACTTGGCTCTTCTTTTTCTCTTACTACTACTAGAGCCGATTTATTTTTACCATCTATATTTCCTGTTAAATATAAAGCAACGTCATTATCAAACATAAATACAGTGTTTGATAAAAAGTTTAAGCTTATTTCCTTTGTAAAATCGGCTTCGCCATTAGATTTAAGCTCATAAGCCTTATAGGTTAGCTTACCTTCATCTAATTTAGGATATACTTTATTTCTAAATAAATCATAAATATTTATTTTTTCACCCTTATATGCTTCATAGCCAATTTCTAATCTCTTAGTAGCTCTTTGAGCAAAGGAACTAAAAGCTTGCCATTCAATATAATCACCATATAAAGGATATGCAAGATTTGTAGGATCATAATCGTAACAATCGATATACGCATTAAACGTAAATATATTTCCTTTACTTTCAACAATTGATTTTGACTTTGTTGCAGCTGTTGGAGTTATTGTCATTTTAGTATTATGAAGCTTAACAACATTTTCACCACTTGTAGATGAATAGAAGAAATTAACAAGTCTATTAGCAAAATCATATTGCATTTCCGCATTATAAATTGTGTTTCCAGTTAAGCTCTTAATATCAGATGATAAATAGAAAGGCTCTGTAGTGTAGGTTGAATAGGTATCATCATCTAATTCCTTATAATCAATTTCTGATAATTTAATCATTGAACTATAGTCAATTACAAGTCTTTTATAGGTTGGTCCCATATTAAACATTTCTGTCATTGCACCTGTAGATGCACCAACAAGTAATAAATCAACATTTGCCTTATCACCTAAATCAAATACATAATAATATTTACCAGTATCAGCATGGAATTCATATGTTAAATCACCAAATTGATCAGCCTCAAAGAATTTAGCCCAATCAGTTGTTTCGTATTGCTCCTCAACCATTTCCTTAGTTGCTACTATTTTTTGATTAAATTTAAAATAACAAATATCTCTAGCAAAACCAGTTTTAGTGTGAATATAATCCTGAGGCTTTAAATCACCAATAATATCAGAATTATATGTATTCATTTGCTTAACTAATTTGTAATGACCATTATTAGCTATAATATATGAATATACAGGATTAAACATATCAAGCATTGAAGCATCCTTATTTAAATTTCCATAATGAGTCTTTACTAAATAATAGCCATCCTCTAGCTTATCATTAGCGTCAACATAGGATGTTGTATAGCCAATAAAACGAGTTATATCAAATTCAATAACATATCCTACTTTGGTTTTTATTCTATCATTTTCATCTTGAAGATTAGCATTCCAGTTATAAAATTCAACATTCAATTTAATAGGATCAGCAATATTTAAACCATCTAAATTATAATAAATAGTTTGAATTGTACCTGTTCTATCAATAATGCTTTCAGTGCTTGAAATTCGATTATCAATATCACTAACTGTATAGGTTAAAATTCCCGGGTTACCATCATCGTCTAAGGTTGGACAATGATAATGCATATCATATTGAATTCTTAAAAATACACCATTATCATTTTTTTCAATATATGTTTCATCCTTAATTATATCATTAGGAAATTCCAAATAGCCATATTTGTCTGCAAGTGAGCCCTTAACAATGGTATCCTCCAAAATTTTGGCATCATATTCAATTTCATAAATACCATTATTTACGAATTCCTCACTAACCCATTTGGCATATAAGGTAACATTAGACATTCTCGTATATAAATATTCTGAATCATAAGGCTTAGTATATGCAGAATCAAAATACCATCCTGCAAAACGATATCCAACCTTATTTGGTGTTGGTAGCTTAGGAATGTTATTTGCTGAATAAATAACATCTGATAGGGGCTCTGCTAGCCCCTCAGAGCTAAATGATATCTTAAATTGAGTATCACCATAATGATCCTTTATTACATCAATAGGATTTGATGATTTGGAATTGCAAGCACAAAGAGCCAAAATGCAAAGTCCACACATAGATAATATTTTTAATTTTGAAGCTAGCTTTTTCATAATAAGCTCCTTTCTACCTACAAATAAGTTTTATTTTAACAGGTCTTTACCTTATAGCTTGATACTTCATCATAGTTATCGATAAATCCATCAGCAAAAACATCAGGCAAAGCGCCTACAAGATCAGCAAGAGTAGTAACATTAGTAATAATATTTAAGCCTTCAGTACTATAGAAAATTCTTCTTGATGCTGTTTTACATGATGTAAAGGCATTTTTATTTATCTTAGCAACAGAATATAAATAAATATAATTTGAAGTAGATGTATAAGAAATAGCACCCTCTAATGCACTTACTCTAATAATATTATTAGAATCTTCAATATTACCAAGCTTAATTGAACTACTATCAGATGTATTTTTAACAGCATAAGCATATAGATTAACATCATATGTTGTCTTATCGCCATCTACTGTAGCCTTAACTCTTTGATTTAAGCTTACATAGCCAGTTACATATGCAGTTTGAGCATCATTTAAAACCTGATCTGAGCCAAAATAGAATTCACCATCAGCTACGCTTTGAGCAGTTCTATTCTCTTCGCCAAGAGCAGGAACAAATTTTGTTAAAGTACTAATCTTAAATGCATAAGCACCAACATTCTTTAAATCAGTAAGACTAAAGCTCAAGCTTGTAATTGCAGTATCCATAAAGGCACTAGCACCAATTGTTTCAAGTTTAGCATCATTGAAATCAATACTTTCAAGTGAAATTGCATTTTCAAAGGCATTAGCACCAATTTCCTTAACATATTTTCCAAACTTAACGATCTTGATAGTCATTTCATCTTGGAAAGCTCCAGCTGCAATCTTTGTAACCTTCTTACCATCAATTTCATCAGGAATTATAACACCATAGGTATTATTTCCTAAATCAATTGCTGTTTCATCATCAAAGCCAGTAATAGTTATTTCGCCATTATCTTCTTGATATGTAACACCACTATAATTAATAAAATCAGTTCCGATTTCTAAATATTTATTACTATCATTAATTTGAGTTAAATCATAAGTTGATCCAAATTGAGTTATTGAAGCAATTTCTAAATGATGATTATTATAAAGCTCAAGATAATTTGTTGAATTTTCGCTATCTAAAGCTGTAAGAATATCCGCAATAGTAATTGCATCTGTACTAGTTCTAGCAATTGATATAACATACTTATCGCCTGTAAAATTATTCTTTAATGTTACACGAATTGTTGGAGTTGTAGTTTTTGAAACATTAACAACCTTTACACCATTATAAATTTCATTATCAGCATAAGTAAATACACCGCCTAGCTTAGCCCAACCTGTTGTGTCACCACCAATAGCACTATAAATACTTGAATCGATATTGTTACTATTAAATACGACATAATCCATATTTGCTAGAGTTGTAACAATCATTCTTCCTTGATATGAATAATCATTTTCATTTAATTCATCATTATGTAACCAACATTCATTATTTGAATAACTTGATTGATTCCACACATAACAATATTTATAATCAGTTAATTCTAGATTATAGTTAATAAAGTTAAATGATTCAGGTAATACTAAAGTTTTTAAATCACTCATTTCAACAAAGGCACCAACCTGAATACCATTTACACCCTCTGGTATGGTCATAGTACCATTAATTATAGTGTTATAAGAAACAAGTACTTTACCCTTATTAGTATTTTGATAAATCATTGTTCCATCATTAACAAATGTTGAATTACTAGAGAATTTAAAATTCATTGGTACAATTGATAGACTTCTAACACTATCAGGAATATTTATATCAAAGCCATAAGCTTCACCAGTATAAGGATTTGTACCAGTATAACTACCAGTTCCCTTATTCCAGAATGAATCATAAATTGCTTCAACACCATTTGGAATAACAACAGTATCCTTAGTTAATCCTGTAATATTATTAAAGCAGTTTTGAATAATTCTAAGTGTAGATGGTAATTCAATGCTTTCTATTGTTGAAGCACCACTATTTGAATTGAAGCCTCTAATATAGCCAATTCCTTCTTGAACAATTATCTTCTTTAATACTGTACTATCGAATGTTTTTGTTTCTTGGAAATATGCTGCAACTACATTATATTGAACCTTATTGCCATCCTTATCCAAAACAGTAATTTTAGATGGAACAGAAACAACTGGTACAGAACCAACTTTAATCTTATCTTTGTCCTTAGCATAGTAATCACTATTACCATAATTAGCTCCTGAAACATATAAGTCATCACTATTTGGACTCTTTGTATAGCCAAGGAATGGAGATTTCCATAATACCTTAATTGTTGTATTTTTAGTAACGGCCTTAGTAAAATCAATCTCATTACCATTTTCATCTACATAATAAATATCCTCAGAAGACATATATTCCTTAACAATATAAGCTTCCTCAAAGCTTTTTTCTTCACTACCAACAGTTACTGTAGATGTCTTAGGATCACCTAAAGCTGTCTTTGGTACAACATTTATTGTATAAACATCCTCATAGCCATTATTAAATGTAATCTTGGCAACACTTCTAGCATATAAAGTCTTTGCAGGATCACCAGCCTTAAATTTAACACTACATTCAGCATTAGTGTACCAACCATCAAATGTTAGTCCCTCGCCTGGATCATATGTGTCATTTATAACATCAGCTAAATTTTTAACGCCCATATCCTTGCCATTAAAGATTACCTTAACCTCATCAGCAACATAATAAGCATAAACAGTTATACTTGAATTTAAATTTTCATTTACAAATACTTCTTCATAGTTTGTATCTAAATACCAACCACGGAATGTATAATAATCCTTCTTTGGAGCTTCAGGAATATTTTCTATCTTTCCCCCACTAATAAGCGCAGGATTAGTTAAATCCTTCCAAGTTCCATCGCTATCCATGACTTTGAATGTTACATACTTCTCTTTAGCATCATCCTTTGATGAACTACTTGGTGTAGTAGTACTAGAACTACTGCTTGAAGAGCTTGGAGTAGTTGTGCTTGAGCTTGAAGTAGTTGAACTGCTTGATGAAGCTGTGCTACTACTTGAGCTAGAGCTACTTGACTCTGAAGTAGTTGTACTTTCGCTTGACTTACTTGAAGTTATAGCCGTACTTTGATTATCACTTGAGGCAACATTATTTTCACCACAAGAAGCTAGCACCAACATTGATGCAGCTGCAAATAAACTAGTTAATATAATTTTCTTTTTCATTTTTTTCTCCTTTTACATCTATATTTAAATTGTCGACTGACAAATTAAATCAATTAAATATCATACCTAGAAATAATTTGACTAGGTGTCTTAGTTATAACAAACAAATATGGTATTAAAGAAACAAAAATCATTAATAATGAGCTTATAACAAGTGTTAAAGCACTCATACCTATAAACGCAC
>CALCWU010000183.1 GCA_937905855.1 uncultured Mollicutes bacterium | reverse complement strand
TAATGTTGGCTATGAATATTTATTAGAAAAAGCAGATAATTCCTTATACAGGGCAAAAAATAATGGTAAAAGAAGTGCTTATGTTGATAATGAATGTTTAGTTAGCTTAAGTAAAAAAAGCAAACATAAAAAATTAAATAAGAAATTTGAGCTGCTTAGTGAATATATAATCAGTAAGAAAAGAAAATTTACATTATTAACTTTTGGAGTGATTGTTTTATTTGCTTTCATATTTAGCTTTGGTATTTATTTCATTCAAAAAAATTTGAATGATACTAATTATAAGGAAGCAATTAATACTATGAGTATGCTTTCTGAACAAATTGAAAATAATGTAAAGACAAATATGAATTCAAATTTATCACAACTTTATACCGCTCGTGAGGTATTAAAAGCAAATCAAAGCCAGTTAAATGATCCGGGTGATATTTTAACAAGACTTAAAAATCAAATGATTTTTGATGATATTGGCATTTTATATGAGTCAGGGGATGTTGCTTTTACTAATAATAATTATAATATTGCTCAGGAAAGATTAGCCTATGAGGTTGCGATTAATAAAAAGGCCTATGTTGATAATGTATATTTTAATATGATGGGTGAAAAAATATTGTATGGCATTCCTTTTAATGTTGTTACTAATTCTTATAATGATAATGATGGAATATGTGGAATTTGTGGAACGATGAGCCTTGATGATTTTAGTGAAAGCTTAAATACAAATGCTTTTAATGGTAACGCTACAATTATTTTGACTAAAGCAGATGGTGAATATATAAGTTATTCTAAAAACAAAAAGATTGGCTATAGTAATGTTTTAAATGCTTTTAATGATAGTTTAAGTAAAAATGAATATAATGAAGTCTATCAAGATTTTGTGGATGGTAATAAAAGAACTATTGAAATAAGAATTAATAATAAAAATTCATTGTTGTATTTTACTAATCTTAGCTTAAATAATGATAATTGTAATATTTCATGGCGCATTATTACTTTTACACCTCTTTCAGCCATTAATATTAATACATTAAGAATGACAAAAATCTTAATAATTGTTTTTATAGCTATAAGTGTATTTTTAATTATATTTACTACATATTTTATTATTCTTTTAAATAGAGATAAGATGAAAATGATTCAAGATAAATATATTGACCCGGTTACTAATGGACTTAATTTGGCAAGATTTAATATTGATGCCTCTAAGCTTATTTCTATGTATGATAATTATGCGATTGTTATTTCCGATGCCGTTAAATTTAAATATATTACAGAACAACTTGGTAGAGGTCAAAGTGATAATCTTCTTGGTGAAATTTATAATATAATTCTTAAGAATTTAGATTCTAATGAGCTTGTTTCTCGTATATATGGCGATAGATATATTATGTTAATTAGTTCTCTAAAGCTAACAGATAGAATTAATGATATTAACGAGCAAATAAAAAAGTATGTTATTAACACATATCATTTGAATTTTATTAATGCTTATGGTATTTATATTCCTGAAAAGAAGATTGATGATGTTGTTTTAGCATCAAATATGGCAAGAGTTGCTCTAAA
>CALCWU010000182.1 GCA_937905855.1 uncultured Mollicutes bacterium | reverse complement strand
CTTTCTTTAAATCATCATTTAAAATTGAATAATTAACATTATTCTTAAATTTTTGAACATCATTAATTTCATTATTAAGGATTGGTTTAATAATACTTAAATATTCCTTTTTTTCATACATATTCGCCATTAATAAACCTTCAATATATGCTACACTTCTATAAATTAATCCTTTAAATTTTTTATTATCCATACCACCAACTCATTTCTAGGAATATTTTATCATACTTTTTGTTTTATTGCAAAAAAAAATGGAGAAATTATTCTCCATAATTTAACAAATAAATACCTTAAAAAATATCATAATCTCATAATTTAATATCTTTTAGAGAATTATAATTATAGTGTCTATATCCTTCATAATAATTAAGACTTTTTTCAACATATGAGTCTGTCATTCTAGCTATACCCTCCAAAATTATTTGTTCAATTAAATTTAAAGTAATCTCATCAATTGATTTATTTTCATATGCTTTGACTAAAGATTCATACGATGCATATTGATTTTTTAAAATGAACATAAGAGTTCTCTTTGTATTTGTATCAACTAATTTTATATCCATTTTGTATATATCAAATAATTTTTCTATATTTTCTTTTCCAATTGAATTTGAATTATTAATAATTTGATCGTTAATGATATTTTTATTATAAGTTTCTAAGATACTTACAAATTCTTTTGTATATTTTTCAAAACTAATAAATTCAAAAATAATTCCATCATTAATTACAGGAAGAATAATATCGTATTCACACTTTTCATCATTATTAGTAAAATCAACATCAACAACAATTGTATTAAGTAATGACTTTTTAAATCTATCTTCAACATTTAAAATTAAACAACTAACAAGAGTACGATTAATATTTTTAGAAATTTTATATTGAGATATGTTAATTAGTTCTTCATTTTCAATAAATTCAGAAATTTTTTTGGCAATATATTCAGCACTATTCGAAATTGTATTAATAATTTTATGTAGATTTGGATTAATTGCATTATTATTAAATTCCTTTGAAAAAGCCAACAATTTTGTCTCCAACTCTTTCAGTTTATTTGCATATTCTCTTTTTTTATTCTCATCGCTAATTTTATGATATAAACGTATTGAATCATCTAGGTCAGAAATTCTCTGAGCAATTTCATCAGCAATTGCGACAACTTGTCCCTCTAAACTAAGTGACCATTTGTAATTTATGTAATTGTTTATAAATGATTTTTCTTTAAAACAATCTTGATCTATAAAAAATGCGTTAGAATCAAATGTATTTATAATACCATTTAATTCATTTATAAAGTCTTCATTTCCTAAAACAGGATGATTATTAAAATATTTTTGCAATGAATAAGGATCATCTAAATTCGCTAAAGTTTCTTTTGATTTCAAGCATGAAGTATGTTTAATCACACCATCAAACAAACGCCAGTCAAATGTTTTAAAATTAAATTCAAATATTTCTTTATTTGAACTTTTAGTAATCAATTTTGGGTCTAATAAAACCTTTGCGGTATTAATGTTATGCTTGAATAATAATCCTTTTTTACGAAGTAAATCATTTATTTTTTCTTCTCCAGCATGTCCATATGGTGTATGTCCAATATCATGGGCAAAAGCAATTGATTTAACTAAATTAATATCTATAGGCTGAATAGATTGAATATTATTCTCTTTTAAAATATTATTCAATCTATATGTAATTTCTTCAGCAATCATAACTACTTCTATAGTATGAGTTAATCTCGTTCTAAAATGTTCCGTGATTCTCGTATTAAACATTTGGGTTTTATCTTGTAACCTTCTTAATTCTTTTGTTAAACAAATGTCTCTAAGCATATTATGCGTATCACATTTTACGCCTTTAATTTCAATCATGTAAACTCCTCCAATTTAAATTTTCATTGTAAAAAAATTAATCTTTTTCTTATTATATCATAATAATTAATATTTTACAATTTTTTATCAACTTAAATTTTGTGGTTGACTTTTTAAGATTATTTTAGTATAATTATGATGCGTGGTTCACTGAACGAACTAAAAATTTGAGTCAGAAGGCTCTTTTTTTTGCATTTTTTTGAGTGATATTCATATAATAATAGTGTGGTTCGCTGAAAGAACTAAAACATTGGATGAAACTTTTCCAATGTTTTTTATTTTATTGCAAAAAAAATGGAGAAATTAATCTCCATAATTTTATAGATTAGAATACTCCCTCTGCAAGCATTGCTTCACAAACCTTTTTAAAGCCTGCAATATTTGCTCCTGTAAGAGTATCATATTCATTTCCAAACTCTACTGCTGTTGCATAGGTATTCTTGAAGATATTAACCATAATCTCCTTAAGCTTAGCATCAACCTCAGCAAATGTCCAAGAATAACGCATTGAATTTTGGCACATTTCAAGACCAGATGTTGCTACTCCACCAGCATTTGCAGCCTTAGCTGGACCATAGGCTACCTTATTTTCAATAAAGTATTTAGCTGCTTCTAATGTTGAAGGCATATTTGCACCCTCACATACCGCAATAACACCATTTTTAACAAGGGTCTTAGCATCGTCTAAGTCAAGCTCATTTTGAGTGGCACATGGAAGGGCAATATCACACTTAATTTGCCAAATTTGCTTTGAATTATCATAATATTTAGCATCCTTATGAACATCTAAATATTCTTTAATTCTTCCACGTCTAACTTCCTTGATTTCTTTAACAAGCTTTAAATCAATACCATTTTCATCATATACACAGCCATTAGAATCAGACATAGCTACAACCTTTGCTCCTAGCTCTGTTGCTTTTTGAGCAGCATAGATTGCAACATTACCACTACCTGATACTACAACTGTTTTATCCTTAAAATCAGTGTGCTTTAATGTCTTTAAAGCTTCTTGTGTGAAATAGCATAAGCCATAGCCTGTAGCCTCTGTTCTTGCTAGTGATCCACCAAATGTTAAGCCCTTACCAGTTAAAACACCTGTTGATTCATTTTGAATTCTCTTATATTGACCATATAAATAGCCAACCTCTCTACCACCAACACCAATATCTCCTGCTGGAACATCAGTATTGGGTCCAATATGACGATAAAGCTCAGTCATAAATGCCTGACAGAATGCCATAACCTCTCTATCGCTTTTGCCTTTTGGATTGAAATCAGATCCACCTTTACCTCCACCCATTGGAAGTGAAGTCAAAGAATTTTTTAAGGTTTGCTCCAAACCTAAAAACTTAATAATTGAAGCATTTACGCTTGGATGAAATCTAAGTCCACCCTTGTAAGGACCAATTGCGGAATTATATTGAACACGATAGCCCTTATTAACCTGAATCTCATGATTATCATCAATCCAGCATACTCTAAAGCTTACAAATCTTTCAGGCTCAACAAATCTCTCTAAAATTTTTTCCTTTTCAATCTTAGGGTTCTTCATAACATATGGCTCAAGTGATTCTAAAATCTCTAAAGCTGCCTGTAAGAATTCCTTTTCTCCTTCATTCTTTTTGCATAAATCCTCATAAACCTTTGCTACATATTTACTTTTAAACATCTTTTTTCTCCTCATCATCATTTAAATGTTTAATTATTTCTTTAGCTACACCCTCAGAAATGCCTACACTTTTTATTTCCTCAATTGTAGCTGTCTTTATTTTATCAATAGTTATGAAATGTTGCAAGAGTTTTGCTTTGCCTTTTGGTCCTAGTCCCTTAATATTATCAAGACGGGAAGCAAAAATACCCTTAGTTTTAGTAGAACGGAAAAATCTAATCGCAAAATCATGAACACTTTGGCTAATATTAGCAAGTAATAAATAAATATCACTATTTTTAGATATTTCAATTAAATGATCATTATAATAAATTATTCTTGCTACGTGGTGTTCATCCTTTTGAATACCCATAACTGGAATATCAACATTTAACGAAGCTAGGGTCTCAAGACAAGCGTGAACCTGAATTTCACCACCATCCATAATAATTAAATCAGGCATTGGCTTATCCTCCATTAAAAGACGTAAATATCTTCGATATATTACCTCCTTCATTGTTGCATAATCATTAGCACCAACAACGGTTTTAACATGATATTTACGATAATCCTTAGGTGATGGCCTACCATTTCTATAAACAACCATCGCGCTAACAGGATATTCACCAAATAAATTTGAGTTATCGAATGCTTCTAGATAATAAGGTGGATTAATATTTAAAAGCTTACCTAAATTTTCAATTGTTTCAATTTTCTTTAATACCTTATTTTGATAAATATGAAATTTGTTTTCCAAATCCTTTTTAGCATTGGCATTAGCCATCTCTAAAAGTTCTTTCTTTTGGCCCTTTTGAGGAGTAAAGACATTAACCTTTAAAGCCTCATTTAGCATTTCTATATCAAGTACATCAGAAATAATAATTTCCTTTGGTCTAAGCTCTTCATTTTCATAATACATAAGTAGATAAGAGCTAATAGCCTCACTACTACTTCCAACATAAGTAAAATTAGTTTGTTCATTTTGAACAATACTACCATTACGCATAATTAAAATATGAACCGCAATTTCCTCATCAGTTATATAAAGACCAACAATATCCTTTGAAGAGAAATCATTTATTGAAATATTCTGCTTTTCGGTAGTTTTTTTAATATCGTTTATTAAAT
>CALCWU010000181.1 GCA_937905855.1 uncultured Mollicutes bacterium | reverse complement strand
TTTTTATGAACATCAAAGCCTCTCTTAGCCCAACGAATTGTTCTTAAAACACTATCTCTTAAATATTCTTCACTTGCATGAAATGGTGGACATTCATCAAAGCTCATTATAATATCAGCACCCAAATTATGCTGAATATCTATAGATTTTTCTGGAGATAAAAATAATGTATCGCCATTTTTAGGGTTTTTAAATGTTACTCCCTCTTCTGTGATTTTACGCATATTTGCTAAAGAGAAAACCTGAAATCCACCACTATCAGTTAATAAGGCGTGATCCCACTTCATAAATCCTCTTATTCCACCATTAGCCTTAACTACATCATCACCTGGCTGTAGCCAAAGATGATAGGTGTTACCTAAAATCAAACCATCACTTACTTCTTCTATTTCCTCAGGAATTAAGGTTTTAACTGTTGCCTGAGTTCCAACTGGCATAAATATTGGCGTTTCAAAATCGCCATGGGGAGTATGTAATATTCCATATCTTGCACCAGTCTGTTTACAAACATGCTTTAATTCATACCAAACAGCCGCCATATTAACCTCTTCTTATTGTTTTAATTTTTTGTTCTTTAATTGGTCTATCATTATAATCAGTTTTTGTTTTGGCAATCTCATCAACATTTTCAATACCAGAAACAACTGCACCAAAGGCAGCATATGATCCATCAAGATGATGAGCATCCTTATGCATAATAAAGAATTGACTTGAAGCACTATTGTTATCATATGATCTAGCCATAGATATTACACCTCTAGTATGATTCAATTCATTATTTACACCATTAATTTTAAATTCACCCTTTATTTTTTTAGAGCTGCCACCAATTCCAGTTCCTGTTGGATCACCACCCTGAATCATAAAGCCTTCTATAACTCTATGAAAAATTAGTCCATCATAAAACTTTTCATCAACAAGATTTAAAAAATTTTGAACAGTTATAGGTGCTACTTCTTTAAATAGCTCAAGTTTTATTTCTTTGCCATTTTCTAAGGTTATTGTAACCTTATCATTTTTATCGTTTAATAATTCTTTGTAATTCATATATTATCCTTCCTACTTTATAAACATTGCATCACCGAAGCTAAAGAAACGATATTTTTCTTTTACTGCTTCATTATAGGCGTTTAAAATATTTTCTCTTCCCGCAAGAGCACTAACAAGCATTACTAGTGTTGATTTTGGCAAATGAAAATTAGTAATTAAAGCATCAATTGCCTTGAATTTGTATCCTGGATATATAAATATAGAAGTTTCCTCACTTTTAGCATGAAAGCCATTATCATAATTTGCTTCTAAGGTTCTTGTAGAGGTTGTTCCTACAGCGATTATTCTTTTACCATTTTTCTTTGCTTCATTTAAAATATTTGCTGTTTCCTCACTCATAATATAGTACTCGGAATGCATTTTATGCTCCAAAATATTTTCTTCATTTACTGGTCTAAAGGTTCCAAGACCAACATGTAATGTTACATAGCAAATAGTTACATTTTTTTCTTTAATTTTATTTAATAATTCATTTGTAAAATGAAGACCAGCTGTTGGTGCTGCTGCGCTTCCAGCAAATTTAGCATAAACAGTTTGATAACGATTCTTGTCCTCTAATTGCTCATGGATATATGGAGGTAAGGGCATTTCTCCTAATTTATCCAAAATTTCTACTAAAATTCCCTTATAAATTAATTTAAATTGAGAAACTCCAGCCTCATCTACCTTAACGCACTTAGCCTTTAAAATTCCATCACCAAATGATACTATAGTATCAAGCTTTACCCTTCTTTGAGGCTTAACAAGACATTCCCAGGTATCATCGCCTAAATCCTTCAATAATAGTAATTCAATATGGGCTTTAGTATCCTCTTTAACACCATGAAGTCTTGCAGGAATAACCTTTGTATTATTCAATACTAGAACATCATTTTCATTAAGATAATCTATAATATCATAAAAATGACGATGAGAAATTTCACCTGTAGTTTTATCAAGTACCATCAATCTTGAGGCACTTCTATCCTTAAGAGGAGTTTGAGCAATCAATTCCTCTGGTAAATAATAATCAAAATCACTTGTCTTAATCATTTTCAAACATTCCTTTATAATATGGTATTTTTAATAAATCATAAGCCTTTTTTGTAACTATTCTTCCTCTTGGTGAACGTTTAATATATCCTTCTTGTAATAAATATGGCTCATAAACATCTTCAATTGTTGTTACCTCTTCAGAAATAGAGGCAGCAAGCGATTCAATTCCTACAGGTCCTCCACCAAATAATTCAATAATTCCCTTTAAATATCTATAATCTGTTTCATCCAATCCAGAATCATCTATATTTAGCTTTCCTAAAGCCATTTTAGTTATATCAAGGGTAATATCACCATTTCCCTTTACAGTTGCAAAATCTCTAACTCTTCTAAACAATCTATTAGCAATACGTGGTGTTCCTCTACTTCTTTTAGCTAATTCTAAAGCTGCATCATCATTAATCTTTGTTTGATAAACAACTGCTGTTCTGTTGACAATTTGCTTAAGCTCTTCAGTTGTATAATAATTTAATCTTAAAACCACCCCAAATCTATCACGAAGTGGAGCAGACAAATCACCATAGCGGGTAGTTGCGCCAACAAGAGTAAATGGCGGTAAATTTACACGAATGCTTTTAGCACTACTATCTTTACCAACCATTATATCTAGTACATAATCCTCCATAGCACTATATAAAATTTCTTCAACAAAGCGAGGAAGTCTATGTATTTCGTCAATAAACAAAACATCCCCCTCCTCTAGTTGTGATAAAACAGCAGCTAAATCACCTGTTCGCTCAATACTAGGACCTGAAACAACCTTTAAATTAACGTTAAGCTCGTTAGCAATAATTTGAGCAAGTGTTGTCTTTCCAAGACCAGGTGGACCATATAGTAAAACATGATCTAAGGCCTCATTTCGAGCAAGAGCGGCCTTTATATAAACATCAAGCATTTCTTTAATCGTATCTTGTCCAATATATTCAGTTATCTTCAAAGGACGTAAGGATAATTCATCCTCATCAATCTCTAGCTTTTCTGGATCTACTATTCTTTCTTCCATTTTTTACCTCTTTTATATTTTAGTAATTAGCTTTAAAGCCTCTTTTACAAGATCTCCCTCATCCTTGGTACCATCAAGCTTGGCTATAACCTTAGTAATTTCCTTTTTGTTATATCCTAAAGCCATTAAGGCAGCCTCAACGTCGTCAAGCTTAGAGCTATGAGTATTTTGATTATCAATATTGTCAAAGCTTACCTTTCCACGTAAATCCAAAATAATTTGTTGACTTGCCTTAGCACCAATACCAGGAAATTTACGTAAATAAGCATCATTTCTATCCTCAATAGCTTTAATTATTTCATTAACACTACCACTAGCTAAAATACTAAGAGCACTTTTAGGACCAATGCCACTTACCGAAATAAGCTTCAAAAACAAATCTCTTTCAGCCTTAGTTTTAAAGCCATATAAATCAAAAATATCCTCTCTCACATAAAGATAGGTATAAATTTTATAGGTCTCATTAGGCTTATAATTGTAAGGATTACTTACAATGAGTAAATAACCAATTTTATTATTCTCACACACAATGTATTTAGGCGTAACCTCACTTACAACGCCTTCAATATATGCATACATTTAGATTCACCCGTTTCAATAATACTAGTCAATCTATTTTAGCATATTTTAGTAAAAAAATAAACCTATTTTGGAATTTCATTTCCTTCATATAGGCTTTTAGGTGGTAATATTCCTGGATAAGCTTTTAATTTTATTCTTTCATCGCTTTTTGGCTTTGCAATATTTTTTTCTTCAGCTTCATTGATAGTTTTTTCTTCACTTATATTAATATCTTTAATTTTAGTTATTTTATTATCAACAAAGCCTTCACTATTATCTAATATTTCACTTATTTCTTCACTTAAAAGAGGAATCCAAAGCCTTGTGCCACATATTAAATTATCAAAATCAGTAATATGCCTATTGTATTCAAAAATCTCCTCAAATGTTAAACCATAGACATCTAAAATTTCACTTATTTGCTCATTATTTTTAACAATATGTAAAATCATAAAAATCACCACTATATATTATGCAAAAAAAGTGAAAAAATACTCATTTCATTTTGACTAATACCTAAAAAAATTATATAATAAATTAACACAAGGAGGTGATATTATGTCATTTGAAAATTCGACAAAAAGACTAAATGAAAATATAGCTAAGCTATTAGAAAAATATGAAGAAAAAGATATAATATCACCAGATTATAATACTAATTTTTTAGAACAATTACAAAACGATTTTAATTCACTATTCGAAGAAATTACTCCACTATTTGAAAAATATAACAATCAAGAACAAAAATCAAAACAAAAAATGGAGATAATTCATCAATTATTTTTAAATAAAAATAACGAATGTAAAATGGAATATCTTCAATCACTATCCAAGAACACAAATCAAACATCTTTAGAAATATCAAAAATAAAGAAGGAAAATGAAGCAAAGCAAAATCAATTTGATGAACAAATTAAAAGTCTAAATAAGGATATTATAATTAACAATTCCTCAACCGAACAAAAAATTGCGGTTTTAAACGCGACTAAAAAAGGTAATATTGAATTATTTGATTATCATATTAAAGAAGCTAAAAATAATTATACACTTTTCATTTCTAAATCAAATGATGCATTACAGCTTAAAAATGAAGCACTACATTCAAATTCCTCAAAGCGTTTATTTAAATTTGATGAATCTAATAAATCACTTCTTGATTTTTTAAATAAAAAGATTTTTGAAGCCAAAAATGAATATGAGGGTAAATTAAAGGAATTTGATAAAAGCAAGTTTGATATCAATGATTCTATTTTAAATCAAAGTATCAAGCTAAATAATAAGATTAATGCCCTAAATGCGACTAAAAATGATGAATTAGTTCAAGCAAAAAATACATTTGATACTAACATTGCAAATTTAAATACTAGAAGAGACTCATTACGAAGCCTTTACACGCAAAAAAACAAAGATATTGTGAAGAAATTTGCTCAAAATCTAACTGATATTGACTCATTAAATGAAATTTTATATAATAAGCATCAAAATGAAAAGGACCAGCTAACAAGAAAATTTTATTACGATAATTTTAATTTCGATAAGGACTACTTCTCCTTAACTAATGAATATGATGAACTATTTAAAAGCTATGATAAGAAAAATAATCCTAAAGGATTTAAAATTTTAAAAAATAATTTAAGAATTAAACAAAATCAATTTGAACATTATAAAAAGCAAGCCTTAATTAGTCAAAATAAACAATTAAATGAAATTGAATTATCCTACATAAAGGAATCAGAAAAATTTAAAAATCAAAAATATATTTACGAGATAGAAAAAAAATATGATATTTTGAATTTAACAATGGAAGAAAAAAACGCTCATGATAAGCTAAATCACGAGGAGGAAATATTTGAACGTGAATACAATACAAATGTTCAAATAATAAACCAAAAGTTTTATATAAGAGCAAATGAGCTTAGAAGTAATAACGAAATTCGTAACAAGTTATTTCAAAAAGATTTAGTTAAGCTTGAAAGTAACTATCGTATTGCCTCTGAAATGATATTAAGAGATATCTCAATATACCAAAATGATATTAATTTTCAAAATGAGCTAGATACAATTGTTCACACTAAGGAAGAAACTATTTATAATAAAGAGAAAGGATTAAACGAGGTTATAACCCTTTTAGAAATCGAAAAAAATAAAATACTAAATGCTTTTAATAAAAAAAATCACGAGCTATATGTAAAAAACGAAACTATAA
>CALCWU010000180.1 GCA_937905855.1 uncultured Mollicutes bacterium | reverse complement strand
TCTATTATTAGAGTCTTATGCTAATTATTTAACTGCTGTAAAAAGCGCTGCAGAATTTGTAAATGGGGGATTAAGATAATATGAAAAAGTCAATTAAATATTTATTCTTAAGCCTTGTTTTAGGATTAACACTTACTGCTTGTGGTAAAGAAAATAATAGTAGCACAGGTAATTCAACAACAAAGCCTTCTGAATATGCTACTTATGATAATTTATATAATGATTCATTAAATAGTGCTAAAACATTAACTATTAAATTTGATGTAACTGATTCAGATACTTTAATTTATAGTAGCTATTTATCAGTTAATTTTAATGGAGATGAATTTGTTGAAACTAAGACTGTTAAAAGTCTTAGTTCAACATCATTTGCCTTAGAAGAAAAAACAACAACTACAACAAATAAGGATGGCTTGAGAAGTGATTATTTAAAGCTAAGCTTTGCAAGTGCTTCAAATATTACTTCTAATAATAATGAAATTACCTTTGATGTTGCTAAAGACAAGCTTAGTGATTTTATGGGCGCTAATAGTGATGATATCAAAAATAGTAATTTAAGCTTCAAGGCTTTATGTGAAAACAACAATATGAAATCATTAACTACAAACTATGAAACAAATACAGGATTTAATTGTAGTTATCAAATTGACTTTGGCTATGAGGAGGTTTAAAAAATGAAGAAGATTATTTATGCATTTATTTCATTTGTTTTAATTGTTATGTTAGCCTCTTGTGGTAAAGAAAATGTTAAAGCTACAATAAGTGTGACAGCTGATAAAACAGAATTACAATATGGTGATGAAGTCAGCTTAAATGTAGTAGTTAAAGATTCAAAAAATGAAGAATATAGCTGGAGCTATCAAGATAAGAAGCTTATTTATATTGAAGATAATACTTTGAGTGTTATTAGTGATGTTGAAGTAGAAACAAAAACAACAATAACAGCAATCTTAAAAAGCGATACATCTATTAGCTCTAGTTTAGAATTAACAATTAAACCAACAAAGAAATTAGAAACACCTAAAAATGTTTCTATAAGTAAAACTGGTCTTATTAGTTGGGATAAGGTTAGTGGTGCTACAAGCTATGTGGTAAAAATAAATGGTAACACTAATGAAGTTACTGATAATTTCTATCAGGTTGGTTCTATTTATAATGATTTCGCTTATAGCGTAGCTGCAAAAGATGGCGATTTAATTTCAAATTTCTCAGAAACTTCAAATTTTATTGGCGTTGATCCTTATGAAAACGTAAGCGTAGCTATTGAAGGACAAAGCGAAATAAGAAGTGGTAAGAGCTTAACCTTGAAGGGTGTTGTTAATAATGCTGGTGATAACAATGCTGTTATATGGGAAATAATTAAAGGTAATGAATATGCTACTATTACTGATGGTGGCGTTTTAAAGGCTAAGAGTGTAGATAGCGATAAAATTATAGAGGTTAAAGCGACAAGTATTGCTAATAGCAAAAAAACTGCAACTAAAATAATTACAATTGTTTCTAAGCCAGTTTTAACTCAAGAAATGCTTGATGCCCTAAATTATGATAAAATCGGCTTTGAAGGATATGTAAATATTAGCTTATACACAACAGGAATGTTCTCAACATTATATAATACTTATGTTACAGCTGTTAAAACCGCTATGAATGGTACAAACTGGTATGGCGAATATGAAAATGCTGCAACTGGTATAACAAGTGGCTTATATTATAAAAATTATAATGATGTTGCTTGTCAGGTAGGCGTAAGCTTTATGAATGATGAACAATTTGAGCCTATGCTTGATGAGGATGGTAAAAAGGTTAGCTGGGTTGATAGTGGATTATATAATGGCTTGAAGAATTTGAAACTAAGCGATTTTACATTTGATGAGGATACTTGGCGCTATGTTTATAATGGTAGTGATACTAATTTAACTAAGCGTGTTATTGCATCAGCAAATCCATATGATTTTGAACCTGCAAGTAATTTTGGATTAATTATTGGCGATGGCGAAATCCTTGGTATTTATGCTAAGAGTAAGGATGATTATGGAGTTGCTTCAGGCTATAGAGCTATTCAAGAACTAGTTGTTGCGTTAAGCTCTAGTGATACTGTTAAGGTACCTACAATTGCTAAATTCTCTCACGAGAATATTCACGACAAACTAAATGAAGCTATTGCTAATATGCAAGCTTTAGATTCTTATACTTTAAAATATCGTGCTATAACTGCAAGTTATTATACAAGTGGCTTAGTTCAATCAGGCTATGTTGAAACTGTAACACAAAATGATTGCTACTATGTTCCATTTAGCGTTTCTTATGATACAAGTGGTAATACAATTGATACATTAAAACCAAATGAAAGCTATGGATATCATAAGATTAATGAAAACTTATATAATGCATATTATACAAATAATGATAAATTCAAGGCTTCTCGTGCTTATAATTCTTCATTTACAGCAGCAAGACCTTCATTTGCCTTTAGTGGTGAAATATTTAGATCTTATGCTAATGATGAGGAAAATGGTACTACTACCTATTATGTAGATGAAACGATGTGCTCTGTTGCTTCAACATTCTATTATGGTGTTGGTAATGATGAAAATCTATATGGTATCTTTGCTACCAAGGCAAGCTTATCAGGAAATTCTACCTTTACACCTTATGTGGTTGTTAAGGATGGATATATCGTTAGTTCATGCTTTTATTTCTATTTAGGTTCAGTTTATGGAATCATTGAGATTGAATATTCTGATTTTAACTCTGCTACACTTCCTAGTGACAAGGAGATTGATTTTGAAACAAGATTAGTTCCAACAAGCTATAGTGAGCTTACTATTCAGGATTCAACATCATCTGATGAAACTAGTGAGGATGTTGAGGTTAATGCTTTAGAATATTTTAAGAATTTCTTTAATGATGAAAATATAGATGAAAAATTACCATTCTTTGGTAATGTACTTGGTGATACATATGGATTTGGACTTACAACTGTCCATATTACAAGTGCAAATCAAGCAAAGCCAGCAGTTGTGCTTTATTATGATGTTCCACTTGGAACTGATTACACAATTGATGCTTCACTTGAGGCTATATATGATTATTTAGAGAGTCTTGGTTTTGAAAGAAATAAGAACAATGAATTTCATAAGGGAGATATTTGGCTTGCTCCTACTGATTCAAGTTTAGATTTATTAATTTATGTTTGGCGTGGCTAAAAGAAAGGGAAAAAAATGAAAATAGCTAAAAAAATTATGTATTTTGCGCTAGCAATCGTTATGATGATAACTTTTGCTTCCTGTGGAAAGAATCCTAGTGATTCAAAGTATGAAAAAACAGCTGAAGATGTTTACAATTCATTATTTGCAGATATTGATGCAGACAATGTAACTAGTAATTTAACATTTGTTACTAGTAAGGATGGATATACAATTACTTATGATTC
>CALCWU010000179.1 GCA_937905855.1 uncultured Mollicutes bacterium | reverse complement strand
GAATCAAAGAAGGATTATTATCAAAAGCTAAAGAATTTTGTTAATAATGAATATGAAAATCATATTTGTTATCCTGAATACAAAAGAATTTTTCACGCAATTAGCGTTACTCCACTTGATAAGGTTAAGGTTGTAATTCTTGGACAAGATCCTTATCATGGGCCAAATCAAGCTCATGGGTTAGCTTTTAGTGTTTTATGTGATAAGCTACCACCATCTTTAAAAAATATTTATAAAGAGATGGAAAGTGATTTAAATGTATGTGTTAATCAGGATGGTAATTTAGAATATTTAGCTAAACAAGGTGTATTGTTGTTAAATACAATTTTGACAGTTAGAGCTTCAATGCCACTTTCTCATAAAAATCAAGGCTGGGAAATATTTACTGATGGCATAATTAAATTATTAAATGAACAGGATAGACCAATTGTATTTATATTATGGGGAGCAAATGCTATTAGTAAAAAAAGACTTTTAAATAATCCAAAGCATTTAGTGTTAACGTCTGTTCATCCCTCACCACTATCCGCATATGGTGGATTTTTTGGAAGTAAACCCTTTTCAAAAACTAATGATTTTTTAATTAGAAACAATATAGAGCCTATAAAGTGGGTAAAAAATAGTAACAACAATTTATAAAATGCATAATATATTATGGGTGGTAATTTTGAACACAAATTTTTTAAATAATACTATCTCATATATTGTTAAATCAGGGGATTCGTTATATACAATTGCTAAAAAATATAATACGACGGTTGAAGAACTTATGAGAATTAATCATTTATCAAATTCAATGATTTATCCTAATCAGGTTTTGTTTATTCCTTCAACTTGTAATATGAATAATGATACATATTTAACTAAGGAATGCGAAAGTATTAATGATATTTTAGGTAAGTTTAATATTGATTATCAGACACTTGTTAAATATAATGATGTTTCAAAGCTTAAGCTTTGTGCAAATCAGCTTTTAAAGGTTAGGGATAGTAATAACACTTCATTAACCTTATCAAGAAATGATAGTGTTGATGATATTTTAGCTAAATATCAAAAATCTCCGTATGAGCTATTAAAATTAAATGAAAAAGAATGGTTTAAAGAAAATGGAAAGATAATTATTGGTTGATTATCTTTTTTTCTTTTTTTTCTTATGCTATAATTAATTGAAAATGGTGGTGTAATTATGACGATAAGAATAATTGGTGCTGGTCTTGCAGGATGTGAGGCGGCATATTATTTAGCAAAACGTGGTTATGAAATAGAATTATATGAGATGCGTCCAAAGAAAAGCACTGGTGCTCATAAGACTGATAAGTTTTCTGAACTTGTTTGTTCTAATTCCTTGAGAAGTGATTCCTTAGAAAACGCTGTTGGAATTTTGAAAAGAGAAATGGAAGAATTTGATTCTTTAATTATTAAATCAGCAAGGAGTCATAGTGTTTCAGCAGGCGGTGCCTTAGCAGTAGATAGAGAAGGATTTTCTTTATATATAACAGATGTAATAGAAAGTATGCCTAATATTAAAGTTGTTAATGAAGAGGTTACAAGCCTTGATGAAAATATTCCAACTATTATTGCTAGTGGTCCATTAACATCTGATTTATTATCTGAGGAAATTAAAAGAAAATTTGGTGCCTTTGATTTTTATTTTTTTGATGCCCAAGCTCCTATTGTTTTTGCAGACTCAATTGATTATAGCAAGGCTTATTTTAAAAGTAGATATGATAAGGGTGAGGCTGATTATTTAAATTGCCCAATGAATAAGGAAGAATTTGATAGGTTTTATGATGCATTAATTAATGCTGAGGGTGTTGAGGTTAAGGATTTTGAAATTAAGGTGTTTGAGGGATGTATGCCTGTTGAGATTATGGCTAAAAGAGGACCTCAAACCTTAACATTTGGACCAATGAAGCCAGTTGGACTAAAAATGCCTAATGGTGAAAAGCCATACGCTGTTGTCCAACTCCGTCAGGATGACGCAGCTAAAAGTATGTATAATTTAGTTGGATTTCAAACACATTTAAAATTTCCTGAACAAAAAAGAGTTTTTCAAATGATACCAGGTCTTGAAAATGCAAGATTTGCCAAATATGGCGTTATGCATAAAAATACTTATATAAATGCGCCAAAGATTTTAAATGCGACCTATCAAACTAAGGAATATCCTAATTTCTTCTTTGCAGGACAAATAAGTGGTGTAGAGGGTTATGTTGAATCAGCTGCTTCAGGAATTGTTGCTGCTATTAATATGGATAGATATTTAAAAGGCAAAGAACTTGTTGAATTTCCAAGAAGTACAATTATGGGATCAATGGCTTATTACATTACTCATAGTGATCCAGCAGGCTTTGAGCCAATGAATGCAAATTTTGGAATTGTAAGTGAACTTACAGAGCCTCACCATAAAAAAGATAGAAAGGCCTTATATTCTAAAAGAGCATTAGATACTATAAAGCAAATTAAGGATATGATTATAAATGAATGATGACGAATTAATTTCTGAATTTATTGAATATTTAGATGCTGAAAAAAATTATTCTAAGAATACTATTGAGGCCTATCAAAGAGATATTAATGAATTTAAGGATTTTATTATTGGCGAAAAATTTGCCAAAAGTATTTTAAACATTAGAATAAATCATCCTAAGTATTACATATCTCATCTTTCGGATAATAATGATGAGGTTTCTACCATTCACCGCAAAATCTCTGCACTTAGAAGTTTTTATCAATATTTATTAAAGAACGAATATATAGCGGTTAATTATTTTTCGGAGGTGGTAACACCTAAGGCTCCTAAAAGATTACCAAAGATTATTAAAAATGAAGAACTAGAACTTTTATTTAACTCTATTGATAGAGAAACAACTCTAGGTTATAGAAATTATTTAATTTTAGAGCTTTTATTTGCTACAGGAATAAGAGTTAGTGAGTTATGTAATATGGAAATAAAGAATATAGATTTTAGTGCTAATGAAATTATGATTCATGGTAAGGGATCTAAGGATAGAATAGTTTTAATGTATGATACCTTAGCATTAGAACTTAAGCATTATATTACATATCAAAGAGTTGAACTTTTGTCAAAAAGTGATGAAGATACAAGAATAGTATTTTTAAATAGAAATGGAACTAATCTTACTACTAGAGGTGTAAGAGTTATTCTTAATGCAATAATTAAAAATGCTGGCGAAACATTCAAGCTTAGTCCTCATATGCTAAGACATAGCTTTGCTACAGCCTTATTAAATAATGGTGCTGACCTTCGAAGTGTTCAGGAACTGTTAGGACATGAAAATTTATCAACAACTCAAATATATACTCATGTTACTTATGAGAAAATGAAGGAGACATATTTTTTAGCACATCCTAGAGCTAAAAAGAAGATGTGAAAAAAATGTGGAGATAGATTGTTATTTTTTTAATTTTTGATATAATTTATTTGAACATAAATAAAGGTATTAGATGTTTAAGAAAGGATAATGGTATGATAAATTGGTTCAATAATCTAGATGTTTTTTATCAGGTACTTTTTGTTTTAGGCTGTGCATCAACTGTAGTTATGTTTATTCAATTAATAATGCTTATTGTTGGTATTGAGGGAGTCGATTCAAGTTTTGATGGAATTGATGATGGTGGTATTGATGATATTGCAAATGATGGCGGAATTTTAGATATTTTTGGCCTTAGAGTTTTAACGGTTAGAAATTTATTTATTTTCCTAGCAATGTTTAGTTGGGTAGCATTATTACTTAATGAATGGACAAATAGTTATGCAATTTCAATAATTGTTGGCTTAGTAGTAGCAATTGCAATTGTTTTAATTGTATCGTTTGTAATGAAGCAAGCCTTAAAGCTTCAAGATGAAGGAAATGTCAAGATTGAAAATGCAATTGGCAAAAAAGGAACATGCTATTTAACAATTCCTGCAAATAAGCAAGGAATTGGAAAGGTTAATGTATTGGTACAAGATCGTTTGTTTGAATTTGATGCCTATACTGATGATGCTGAGTCTATTTCAACTGGTAGTGAGATTGTAGTAGTAGATAGTTTAACAAACGCTTTAATTGTAAGAAAGGTTAAAAATGGTGAGTAAAATGATTTTAAGTGCAACTGGTGGCATTATAGCCGCATTAGTAGTAACATTTGTTATTATTGTTTTTTCTATCTTGCTTTTATTTGTAGCAAGATATCGTAAGTGTCCAAGTGACAAAATTATGGTTATATATGGTAAATTAAGAAAATCTGGTGATGGGATGAATCGTAGCTCTAAATGTATTCATGGTGGTGCTGCGTTTGTTTGGCCTTTTATTCAGGCTTATGAATTTTTGGATTTAACACCAATTAGCATTAGTGTTGATTTGAAGAATGCTTTGTCAAGACAAAATATTCGTATTGATGTACCTTCAAGATTTACAGTTGGTATTTCTACAGAAATTGGTGTTATGCAAAATGCTGCCGAGCGTTTACTTGGCTTAAAGCTTCCAGAAATTCAAGAATTAGCTAAGGATATTATTTTTGGTCAATTGCGTTTAGTTGTTGCAACAATGGATATTGAGGAAATTAACACTGACCGTGATAAGTTCTTAGAGGCTGTTAGTAGAAACGTTGAAACAGAACTTAAGAAAATTGGTTTAAGATTAATTAACGTAAACGTAACAGATATTTCTGATGAATCTGGATATATTGATGCCCTTGGTAAGGAAGCTGCTGCAAAAGCTATTAATGATGCTAAGAAAAATGTTGCCGAAAGAAATAGAGATGGTTCTATTGGTGAAGCAAATGCAAATATGGATGAAAGAGTTCAGGTTGCTGAGGCTAATTCAAATGCTATAGCTGGTGAAAATGAAGCAAAAATGAAGATTGCATCTTCAAATGCAACACTTCGCGAGGGTGAAGCTGAAGCATTAAGAAGGGCAACTGCTGCTGAAAAAATAGCTGAGGCTAAGGCATTAGAGGAAGCATATAGTGCCCAAATGGCTGCTGAAAAAGCTCGTGCTGAAAGAGAACAAGCAACTTTGGAGGCTGACGTAATTGTAAAAAGTGAAATTGAAAAACGTAGAATTGAAATTGAAGCTGAAGCAAATGCCGAAAAAATTCGTCGTACTGCTAAAGGTGAGGCTGATGCTATATTTATGAAGATGGAAGCAGAAGCTCGCGGTATTCAAGAAAAGTTAATGCGTCAGGCTGAAGGATATGCAAAGATTGTAGCTGCTGCTGGTGGTAATGCAGTTGATGCTTCAAAGCTTATGATTACTGATAAGATGGAAGATTTAGTTGGAAAACAGGTAGAAGCTGTTAAGAATATTAAATTTGATAAGATTACTGTTTGGGATAATGGCGGTAGTGAGGCTGGCACACAAACTGCAAACTTTGCTCAAAATATAATTAAATCTGTTCCACCAATTAAGGATTTATATGATATGGCTGGGTTAGATATTCCTTCATATTTAGGAAAAGAGAAGAAAGAAGAACCAAAAAAGTAAGATAATTCTTGATTTTGTTCGTTATTTTTGCTATAACATAATAGTAACGATTTGGAGTGAATGAAAAAAATGAAAAAAAGATATATACTTTTATTAGCATTTGTAGCTATGCTTACACTTGCTGGTTGTAAGAAGGATAGTAAGTTTTCTGTAGATGAGATTGGTACTAATATTGATCTTGCTGATACTTGGATGAAGCAAGTAAGCTATAGCGATACTGCAATTAACGAATTTGATGAGAAGAAGGATCATTATGTTGTGCATATTCCTAATGATATTACCTCAAGCTTAAGAGTAAATGTAATAGATGTAGAAAGTAGTATTACTGATAGATTCCATTCCTTTCATGTTCCTTATGCAACTGCAACAACATTTACAGTTTCAGCTGCTAATTCATTAATAGGAATTTATTCGAATTATTTTAAGGATGATAATAAGCTTAACTTAAGTTTTGAGGCATCTATTCCTACTAAATGGAGTCAAACTGTTACTTTAGGAGACTGTAAGGAGCAACAGGAAGGAAAGGTTAGAGCATTATATACAGTTTATATGCCTACCTATGTTGAACATTATGGCGTATATAGTAAAGAGGTTAAGTGTGATATTAAATCATATGTTTTAATACCAGTAGCTTATGGACTTACATATACACAAACTAGTGATTTAAAAGGAAACTTAGAAAATGTTTCAGGCGATATTAAGTCATTAACATCTGTAACATTATATGCAAATAATGGAATACTTATAAACCAACCTAAGGAGAATGAATAAATTTCATTCTTCTTTTTTTTTAGTATTGCAAATAAAAGGAATGTATGGTAAAATACTAAAGGCACAAAATAAACATGCTTTTGGAGCTAGCCGTCGTGTGCAAGTAAAATTGATGGAGGCAAGCGATGAAGAAGGCAGAAGACATAACAAAAATAAAATGGAGGAATTTAAAAATGTCTGAATCAGTAGTTTCTATGAAACAACTATTGGAGTCTGGTGTTCATTTCGGTCATGCAACACGTAGATGGAATCCAAAAATGGCGAAGTATATCTTTACTTCAAGAAATGGTATTTATATCATTGATTTACAAAAAACAGCAAATCAAATCGAGAAGGCTTATGCTGCTTTATTAGAAATCGTTAAAAACGATGGTAAGGTTTTATTTGTTGGTACAAAGAAGCAAGCACAAGATGCTGTAAAGGAAGAAGCTTTAAGAACAGGTCAATACTATGTTAACCAACGTTGGTTAGGTGGTACTTTAACTAACTTTAAGACTATTCGTAAACGTATTAAGAAGTTACAAGATTTATATAAGATGGAAGAGGATGGAACTTTTGCAGCTTTACCTAAAAAGGAAGTTGTTAAATTAAAGGCTGAAAGAGATAAGCTTGAAAAGTTCTTAGGCGGAATCAAAGATATGAAGAAGGTTCCTGATGCTTTATTTATCGTAGACCCTCGTAAGGAGCATAATGCTATTTTAGAGGCACGTATTTTAGGAATCCCTGTATTTGGTATCGTTGATACTAACTGCGATCCTGATGATGTTGACTATGTTATCCCTGCAAACGATGATGCAATTCGTGCAGTTAAATTAGTTACTTTCGTTATGGGTAATGCTATAATTGAGGCTCAAGGTGGCGTTGTTGAAAAGTTTGAAGAGCCTGAAGATGTAAATATGAATGAGGAAATTAGTAAGGAAGAAAAGGCTAATAAGCGTCCAGTAAATAAGGATGGCAAGAAGCCAATGAACAAGAGACCTGCTAAGAAGGCTGAAGCTACTGAAGCTAAGGCTGAATAATCTATTTGTGGAGGAAAACTATGATTAATGCTCAATTAATTAAGCAATTACGTGATTTAACTCAAGCAGGAATGCTAGATTGTAAAAAAGCTTTAGAGGCTAATGATGGCAACGTAGAAAAGGCTGTTGTTTGGTTACGTGAAAAGGGAATTGCTAAGGCTGAAAAGAAGGCTGCAAGCCGTGTTGCAGCTGAGGGATTATGCTCATATGCAATTTCAGGTAACAAGGCTGTTTATTTCGAATTAAATTCAGAGACAGATTTCGTTGCTAAAAATGAAAAATTTGTTAACTTAGTTAATAAAATTGGTGAAACTTTAGTTAATTCTAATGCTACTAATACTGAAGAAGCTTTAAATGTTATGGTTGATGGTACTACATTAGCTAACGTAATTCTTCAAAATGCTGGAGTTATTGGTGAAAAGATTTCTCTTCGTCGTGTTGGTGTTTTAACTAAGAATGATGATGAAGTATTTGGTGCTTATAAGCATAATGGTGGTAATATTTTAAGTTTAGTTGTTTTAAAGGGCAATGATGAGGTTGTTGCTAAGGACGTAGCTATGCATGTTGCTGCTCAAGCTCCAACTTATGTTTCAAAGAAGGATATTCCTGCTGAAGCATTAGCTAAGGAAGAGGAAATCATTCTTCAAACTGCTTTAAATGAAAATAAGCAAGCTGCTAAACCAAAGCCAGAAAATATTATTAAGGAAAAGATTGTACCAGGACGTCTTGAAAAGGAATTAAAGGATATTTGTCTTTTAAGTCAACCATTTGTTAAGAATCCTGATCAAACTGTTGAGCAATATGTTGCTGCAAATAAGTCAAGTGTTGTTACTTTCGTTCGTTTACGTGTTGGTGAAGGAATTGAAAAGGAAACAGTTGATTTTGCTGCTGAGGTAGCTGCTCAAGCTGGATTAAATAAGTAAAAAATTAAGAGGAGCTTTGGCCCCTCTTTTTTAAAGAAGGATGGAATATAGGTTATGTATAAACGAATTCTACTTAAATTAAGTGGTGAAGCATTAAAGGGTGACACTCAATTTGGAATTGATCCTGCAACTGTTAAAAATGTTGCCAAACAAATTAAAGAGGTTGCCTTACTTGGCGTTCAAGTTGGTATAGTTTGTGGTGGTGGTAATATCTGGCGTGGTAAGACAGCATCAGAACTAGGTATGGAAAGAGCCCAAGCTGATTATATGGGTATGCTTGCAACTGTTATGAATGCTCTTGCAATTCAAGAGGCTTTAGAAAGCTTAGGTGTTCAAACAAGAGTTCTTTCTGCTCTTGATATTCAACAGGTTGCTGAACCATATATTCGTCGTAGAGCAATTAGACATCTTGAAAAGGGTCGTGTATGCATCTTTGCTGGTGGTATTGGTTCTCCATATTTTTCTACTGATACTGCTTGTGTACTTAGAGCAACTGAAATTGGTGCTGATGTAATTTTAATGGCCAAAAATGGTACTGAGGGTGTATATGATAGTGATCCTAGAAAAAATAAGGATGCTAAGATGTATACTGAGCTTACATTCCAAGAAATTTTAAACAAGAATTTAGCAGTTATGGACTCAACAGCTGCTTCATTATGCAAGGATAACAACTTAGAGCTTATTGTCTTTAATATGAATAAAGATGGTAATATTTTAAGAGTTGTTAAAGGCGAAAAAATAGGAACTAATGTTCGTTAAATAAAGGAGAAATAATTATGCCTGATATGATTTTATTAGAAACAGAAGAAAAGATGGATAAAGCTATTTCATCATTTGAATATGAATTAAATACAATTCGTACAGGTAGAGCTAATGCTAGCCTACTTGATAGTATAAGTGTTGAATATTATGGAGCTATGACACCGCTTCGTCAGGTTGCTTCTATTTCAATACCTGAGCCTACTCAATTATATATTAAGCCATATGATAAGAGCTTATTTAAGGCAATTGAAAATGCAATTGCCACTTCATCAATTGGCATTAATCCTCAATCTGATGCTAATGGTATTAGATTAATTTTACCAAAGATGACTGAGGACCGTCGTCGTGAGCTTGTTAAGCAAGTTGGAAAGCTTGAAGAGCAAGCCAAGGTAATGGTAAGAAATGCACGTCGAGATGGTAATGAGGCAATTAAAAAGCTTGGTTTGCCTGAGGATGAGGAAAAGGGTTATTTAGATGAAATCCAAGAATTAACTGATAAAAAGATTGCCTCAGTTGAACATATTGCTAAGGCTAAGAGCGACGATTTAATGTCATTTTAATTGACAAGTCTATGAAATTTTCATAGACTTTTTATTTTTTTGTAAAACATTATTTACTTTTTAATAAAAATATTTATTTTTAATTCTTAAAAAGTGCTAGTTTACTTTGTTTTTATATCTTTTTGT
>CALCWU010000178.1 GCA_937905855.1 uncultured Mollicutes bacterium | reverse complement strand
TGTTACCGCCTTGCTAATTATTATTTAAATAATAATTAGCAAGGCGGTAACAGATTATTGCCAAAAAGCCTTGATTATAAGAAATTATTTCTTCTTTATTTTTCATTGCTGGATCACTTTTAAGAAAATAATTTAAATCATCATTTAAGGCCTTCTTGACATTACTTAAGCAATCATCAAACTCACAATCAAAAAAAGCATAATTGATAAATTTTAAAATTAAAGCATCGATAAATATCTTTCTCCTCCATCCGGGAAAATAACAACTATGTTTTTATTATTTTCTCTTCTTGCAATACTGAGTGCTCCGGCAAATGCCGCCTTGGCTGATAAACCAACTAATAATCCCTCTTTAATTAAATCATCATGATATTCATTTATTTCTTTATCATCAACCTTAATTATTTCTTCAATCAAATTATAATCAAGGACCTTTGGTCTAAAGCCAGCACCTATTCCTATTATTTTATGAGGATAATTCTTTGGTAAAACACCTATCATCTTTGTATTATTTAAATAATTAGCACATCCCATAATTGTGCCGCCACTACCAATTCCACATACTAAATAAT
Organism: uncultured Mollicutes bacterium; assembly: GCA_937905855.1. GTDB lineage: Bacteria > Bacillota_I > Bacilli_A > Acholeplasmatales > Anaeroplasmataceae > CAKQDS01. The sequence goes on along the minus strand of CALCWU010000178.1, from coordinate 3,851 downwards.
CAATTTTTTCTAAATCATTTTTTAATTCTTTAGCCAGTGTTAAATAATATGAATAAGGGTTTAAAATATTCTCAAATTGATTAGGAATAAAATAGTTTTCCTTATTCTTAAATTCATTAACAATTTCTTGGCATTTCTTCATATTACCATCAACTAGATTGACATTTCCACCATATTGTTTTATTAATTTAATTCTTTCACTATTAGTGTTCTTTGGCAAATATATTTCTAAATGTAGGTTATAAATACTACATACAAGTGCTAAAGCAATACCAAAATTGCCTGATGTGGCTTCAACAATTTTGGTATCATTTAAAATATAACCAAGTCTAATTCCTTCATTAATTATGTAAGTTGCTGGTCTTATTTTTATTGAACCACTTGGATTAAGCATTTCTAATTTAGCATATAATCTATTGTTTAAATTATATTTTTCTTCAACCTTTTTTAATCTAACAAGTGGAGTATTGCCAATAAAATCTAAAATATTCATAATATTATCACCTATTAAATATATATGAAAAAGGTCTAGCTTTCGCTACACCTAGTAATTTTTTTCTTTAATTTGAAAATAGCTTTGACTATGATTACATACCGGACAAACATTTGGGGCATTTATCGCAATTTCGATATGACCACAATTACGACATTCCCAAATTTTTATTTCACTTTTAATAAAAACCTCATTGTTTTTGACATTATTTAATAAAGCTCTAAACCTTTCCTCATGTTCTTTTTCAATACGCGCTACCATTCTAAATTTATTTGCAAGCTCTGTGAATCCTTCACTATCAGCAGTTTTAGCAAATTCCTCATACATCTGTGTCCATTCGTAATTTTCGCCTTTAGCTGCACTTAATAGATTGGCTTTAGTATCATTTAATAGCTCGAGCTCCTTAAACCATAATTTAGCATGCTCACTTTCATTATGAGCAGTCATTAAAAATATGTCTGCGATTTGCTCAAAACCTTCCTTTTTAGCAATGCTTGCAAAATAGGTATACTTATTTCTTGCCTCAGATTCTCCAGCAAAAGCCATAACTAAATTCTTTTCTGTTAATGTATTATGATATTTATTCATTTTGCACCTCCTTATTATTATTAAATAAAAGGTTATTTTTTATGTAAAAAAATAAGCTAGTATTAAAACTAGCTCATCTTTTTCATATTATTTAGTTGCAAAATAAACAACGAATAATGCAAATACTACCATCATAACAACTGATAAATCAAATTTAGGCTTTTCTGTATGCTTAATAGCAGCAACTATTAAATCAGCAACATAAGTAATTAATGATAAAATTACATATGTAATAATTCCACAACCAATTCCATCAGTTATTGAATACGCAAGTGGCATTGCAATAATTGTAACAAATGCTGGAATAGCATTTTTAATATTTTTAAAATCAATATCTACAACTGAATGCATCATTAATACACCAACATATATTAAAGCAGCTGCAGCAGCTGAAGATGGAATGAATGCAAATACTGGTAAAATAAAGATTGCAAGGAAGAATAAAATTGCTGTAGTTAAAGCTGTTAATCCTGTTCTTCCTCCTGCAGCAACACCAACTGATGACTCAACAAATGTTGTTACTGTAGAAGTACCCATTATTGCACCTGTAACAGTTGCGATTGAATCAGAATACATAATCTTATCATAATTATGAGGCTTACCATCTTCATCAACCATACCAACAGATGATGTAATACCAACAACTGTTCCCATTGTATCAAACATATCAATCATACAGAAAGATATAATTGTTACAACGCATGTACCAGCAATTTCAGGTGAAAGACCGGCAAATCCTTCAGTAAATATTGAAGCAAATACACCACCACTAGCAGGATCCATTGAAAAATATGTTCCAAAGTTTTCCCAGAACTTCCAAGTAATACCTGGAGTCTTACCAATTAAGGTATCGATGTTTGTAACATGTAGAGGAATACCTAAAACTGTACCAGCAAGAATACCAATTATAACTGCACCCTTTATCTTGAAATGTGATAAAACACCAATAATAATTAGTGCTGTAATACATACAACAGCTTGTGCAGCTGGTCCACCTGTTTGATAATCAGAAATATTATTGAACTTTACAAGACCAACAAGTGTATAAGGATTATCAACAATAATCTTAGCATTTTGCAGACCAATAAAAGCAATAAACAAACCAATTCCAACAGGAATTGCCATTCTAATTGGCTTTGGTATACCATCAAAAATCTTTTCTCTTAAAGACATTAATGCTCCTGTTTTCTTATTTCTTCCACATGGAACAATAGATAAAACTAGGAATATTATACCAGAAATAAATACTAATAATAATGCGGTACCTAGTGGGAATACTATACCTGCTGCGCCACCAACTAAAGCTCCTACAGCTGAGTTAAGTCCAAGACCTGGAGCCTGAGCTAAAGGCATCTTTGCAAGTAATGCCATAAGTAAAGTACCAATTACAGCACCGAAAGCAGTTGCGATGAAAACAGATGACCATCTTGGATCAGCAGTTCCACCATACAAAATATTATTTGGGTTAACAACTAAAATATAAACCATCGCAAGGAATGTTGCAATACCAGCAATGATTTCAATCTTAATTGATGAACCATTAGCACTAATACCAAAAAAATTATCTAATTTAGCTTTAAAGCCCTTCTTTGGTTGTGCTTCTATTTGTTTATCTTCCATTTATTAATTACCCTCCTTAAATGAAAAAGATATTTTTAGTATAATATAAATTTCATTATTTGACAACATATTCTCACATTATTTCAACAAGATTTCACAAAAAAGGAATTTGTAACTAACTACAAACTCCTTCAATGCTTTATTTATTATTTTTTCTTTATGTATCTATTTAGCTTATCTAAAAGCAATTTCTTATCATCATCATTCATATTAGAAATCTTAACAACATAGAAATTAATTTGATTTATATATAAAAATATTGAATCATTATTAATTTGAATATTTGTTAAATTAGAATAATTTAATACATCCTTACCTTCAGAATCAAAAGTCTTATAGGAAACCTCAAATCGATCATCAAGGAATGTATAATCATAATGAATACCATCCTTAAGCTTTTCATTTTTCTTTATTAATGACTTCTTAGAATTATTTACTAAATAATAAGCTGATGATACATCAACTATAACTGAGCAAACAACAACTACTATTGAACATCCTAAAACAAATTTAGTATTAGATCTTATTCCCATTATAAGCATAACAGCAGCAACAACTGTAAAAATTATAATCATCCATATAAAATTCTTCTTTTGTTTTTTTGTTGTTTTTAAGCATTCCTCTATTATGTCATCAAAGCTTAATAAAGACTCATTTTTTATTTCCATATCTATTTCTTCCTTCTTATATTTACATACATTTTATCATTTATAATTTATAAAAGCAATTATTTATTATAAAATTCGTTTAATAACGGATAAAGTCTATGAAATTTATTATACTTTTCTTGATAATATTTATTATCATTATTTGGATATATAATCTCCTCATATTTAATGATTTCATTGGTGGCCAAAGAAATATCTTCATACTCCTTACTTCCAACCATTGCAAGTATTGCCGCTCCTAAGGCTGGACCATATTGATTTTTACCTATTTTTACAGGTAAATTAAAAATATTGCTAATTAATTCAACAAATAATCTTGATTTACTACCACCACCACAAATTGTTAAATATTTGATATCAATATCTTTAATACATTTGTAGCAATCATATAAAGCAAAGCCTACTCCTTCCATAACTGCTAAGCTCATATCACTTCTTTTAGTATTAGAAGTAAGGCCAATAAAAGCTCCTCTAATATTTGC
>CALCWU010000177.1 GCA_937905855.1 uncultured Mollicutes bacterium | reverse complement strand
AAATGTTTTCTTATATGTATTATGTTAATGGCAATGCTATAAATGAAAAGATTAAACTTATTGAAGATATTAAAAGTGATTTGATTTCAAATCAATTAATTAATTTTGATGAAATTAAGGCCAAAAAATTTAAAAATAAAAATATTGTTTTTTACAATGCTAAGAGAAATAAGAAAATTCAATACTTGTTTAATCTATTAAATGCTAATAATAATGTTTCATATTATGATGGTGAGCCTAAATTTTTACCATTGGTATATAAAGCTTTAAATAATGATTATGAGATTCAATTTGTTTTTCAAAAGATTATTGATTTGCTTATAAATGACGTAGCTATAGAGAATATTGCTATCTGTAATGTTGGTAAGGATGATTATTCAATTCTTAATAAGTATCAAAATATCTATAATGTTAGTGTTAATGTACCTGCATCTGGTAATGTTTTGAATGCTAAAATGGTTAATGATTTGTTTAATAATTTAAATGATTATAATAATCTTATAGAGGCTATTAAAAATCTTAATTCTGATGATGATCCTTATATTTTTGGCTTAATCATTGATATAATTAATCAATATAATTTAACTAGCTATAATATTAGGACAACAGTTGATTTTTTTAAGCATATTTTAGAGAATAAGAAGTATGAGCCAGTTATTTATGATAAAGCAATAAAGGTTAATGATTATAATGCAAAATACCAATTCTTTATTAATTTTAATGAAGGAATTGCGCCAGCATCTATTAAAGATGAAGGCTATTTAAACTCAAATGACTTAGAACTATTAGGTTTTGATAGTATTGATGAAATAAATAAAATTAATTTGCACACTTTGAAAAATAAAATTACTACTAAAGAAGGCTTGATATTAACCTATCATCAAACAAAGGATGGCAAGATAGTTAATCCTTCCAAGCTTGTTTCTAATTTAAATTTGAAGATTGTTGATGCTAAATATGAATATGGTAAGTCAATTGTAGCGGATAAAATTAATTTAGCTGCTATAAATGAAAATTATAATAGATATGGTGTTTATAATGATGTGCTAGATATTTATGATACTAATTTTTTGCGTGATTCATATGATCATAGCTTTAAATTTAATAATAAAGAAATTTTTAATGAATATTTAAACAAGCTAGAAAAGCTAACCTTATCATATACCTCAATGAGTAATTTTTCTAAGTGCTCATTTGCTTATTATTTAAATAAATTTCTAAGGCTTAGTGAGTATGAGGATACACTAGGAGCTACTCTTGGGCAATTTGCTCATAAAATATTAGAAGAAAGCTATAATGATGATTTTAATTTAGAGGCAAATAAGGATAAGTATTTTGAAGTATTTAAGACTAGCAAAGAAAAATTCTATGGCGAAATAATGTTTAGTCTTGTAAAAAAAGTTATTGAATTTAATAAGGAATCAGAAGAAAGAAGCGCTCTAGATCAAAAAATGCTAGAAGGAAATATTGATGTGGAAATTGATAAATTATTTACCTTTAATGGCAGAATTGATAAGATGCTTTACAAAATTGAGGGTGACAATGCTTATATTGCCATTATTGATTACAAAACTGGTGGAGATAAGCCATGCCTTAATAATTTAGAGGACGGCCTAAATTTACAGCTTCCAAGCTATATCTATTTAGCTTCAAATATGGAAGAATTTAAGGATAAAAAAATAACTATTATTGGCATTTATTTACAAAAAATTAATATGGCTAATAGTGATAAGGATATTAAATCAACATTTAAGCTAGATGGCTATACAATTGATGACAAGGATGTTATTAGCATTCTTGATCCGTCATTTAGTGCCTCAAAATATATTAAGGGTCTTAAAACTAATAATGATGGATCAATTAATAAAAATAGTAAAGTATTAACTAGTGATGATTTTAAAAATTTAAAGAATATTGTTGTAGATAGAATTAAAAAGGTTGTTGGTGATATATATGATTGTAATTTTAAAATCGCACCAATAAAAATAGATTATGATAAGGCTGATGCCTGCAAATATTGTAAATTTAGTGATATTTGCTTTGTTCAAGAGGATGATTATCGAAATTTAAAGGAAAAGGGATACAAAGGTGAGTAATTATGGCATTTACAAAAGAACAACAACAGGCTATAGATGAGGATGGAAAGAATATAATTGTTTCGGCTGGGGCCGGCTCTGGTAAAACTCAGGTTTTAACTCAAAGAATATTGCGTCATATTAGGGATGATGTTGATATTAGAGATTTATTAATATTAACATTTACTAAGGATGCGGCAAGAGAGATGAAGGATCGAGTTTTAGGTCTTTTAAAAAAAGAACATTTAGATGATGCAATTAGTAAAATTGATGAGGCTTATATCACGACCTTTGATTCCTTTGCCTTATCTATCGTTAAAAAATACGGCTACAAGCTTAATTTGGATAAAAACATAAAAAATGCTAGTGACAATGTAATCAAAAAAATTAAGGATGATATTATTGAAGATATTTTCAATGATTATTATGATTCAAACAATGAAAAATTCTATAACCTTATAAGAAAATATACGATAAAAAATGATTTGAATATAAGAGCACTAATAAAAAATGTTATTGATGCTGTTGAATTAATGCCTGATAGTGAAGCCTTCTTTGCTAAGGCTGAAAGCAAATATTATTCTAGTGAGCATGATGAATTTTTAAGAAAAGAGATTGAAGAATTAAGTAAAAGAAAGGTAGCTGAGATAAAAAAACAAATCAAAAAGCTACTTGATGTTGTTGATTTACCTAATAAGAAAATTGCTGAGGCAGCAAATAAGCTATTAGAAGAGCTTATTGAAACTAATAATTATGAGGAATATAGAAAAATAATTACTTCAACAAAGCTTCCAGGCTGTGCTAAAAATTCTGAAAAAACAATAAAAGATACAAAGCAAGAATTAACTAATAAGTTAACAGAATTTAAAGATTATTTTGACTTTGAAGTCGTTGATGAACCTATTAAAGAATATAATATGACTAAGGATGATTGCTTGTTTATTTTAGATATTTGTCACGAGGTAATGAGAAGATTAAAGGTCTTTAAAATTGAGCATTCTTATTTTACATTTGCTGATATTGCCATAATGGCTATTGATATTGTAAAAAAATTTCCTTTAGTTAGAGAAGAAATTAAGAATAAATACCATGAAATATTAATAGATGAATATCAGGATACATCTGATCTTCAGGAGGCATTTATTTCTTATATTGCTAAAAACAATGTTTATATGGTTGGCGATATTAAGCAATCAATTTATCGTTTCCGTAATGCCAATCCTTATATTTTTAAAAAGAAATATAACGATTATAGTAAATTGATTAATGGAATGAAAATTGATTTAAATAAGAATTTTAGATCTCGTAAGGAAACAATTGAAGATTTTAATTTAATATTTAATTTAGCTATGACTGATGAGACAGGAGATGCCTCATATGCAGAAAGCCATCAAATGAGCTTTGGTTTAGAGGCTTATGATAAGCTTGGTGTTGTTGATTATGATTCCCATATGGAAATTAAGCGCTTTATTGAACCAGAAGAATTTGACCCTGATGGCCAAATAATTAAAAAGAGCAAGAAAAAGGAATATGATACCTCTGAGGCTCAGATGAATTATATTGCCCTTGATATTCAAAAAAGAATGAAATATTACAAGGTTTTGGATAAAGAAGAGGGATTTAGACCAATTAGATATAGTGATATTTGTATTTTAATCTCTGATTCAACAAAATTTGTTGATTTCCTACATTTATTAGACAGATATGGCATACCTGCTTGTATTAATTGTAATAAGGATTTAAAAAATTCCTTTATTGCTAAGCCACTGGTAAATCTATATAAATTGATTTTATATAAGAAATATGATAAATATGATGAAAATTACAATCATGCGGTTGTATCAGTTTTAAGAAGCTTCATTTATAATTATAGTGATGATGTGATTTTTGATATTATTAATAATAAAAGGCATAATAAGCTAATAGATGATATTTATGGCTTCTTAAAGGAATATAAGAATTATTCGATAAACGATACCTTTGATTATATGCTAAATTATTTTGGTATTTATGAAAAAATAGTAAGAGTTGGAAATATTTTAGAGGCTAATGTTGAAATTAATAAAGTTAAGGATATCTTAAATGATTATGTAATGTTAGGAAATAGTGAATTTGATGCTGCAGCTAATACTATTGAAACCCTTAATAATGCAAATGAAAAGAATGAATTTGATAATTTTATTGATCCTAAGGCCAATATGGTTAAAATTATGACTATTCATAAATCCAAGGGATTAGAATTTCCTCTTTGTTATTTTCCATTTTTGGATAAGCATTTTAGAGTTGAAGGTCAAACTGATGGTTTACTTTTTGATGTAGCCTATGGCTTTAGCCTAAATAGTGGCAATGATTTTATTACTAAAAAATCATTTATTAAAAAGCTTATAACTGATAATATAAGAATACTTGATATTTCTGAGAAGGTTAGACTTTTCTATGTTGCGCTAACAAGAGCTCGTGAAAAAATGATTTTAACCTATTATCAAAATAGTGACAAGGATAGTGATAAAATTAGATCATTTAAAGATATTTTAGGAATGACAAATGCTTCAAGCTTTACCTTTGATGTCGATCCTCGAGAATATATTAATATTGAAAATACAAAGGAAAATAATTCTAAAACAAATGGCACAAGAACCTTTATAGATAATAAATATTCATTTAAGGGTGAGAGATTAAAATTGTCTCATGCTTCAATGAAGGTTTCGGATATTATTGATAATAATACAAGAAAAAATATCAATTTAGGATTAAAGATGCATGAATATTTGGAATGCTTAGATTTTCATAATTTAGATTTTTCTAATATTAATGATGAATTTATTAAAAATAAATTAATTGACTTGTTTAAAATGCCTTTATTTGCTAAAATAAATGAAGCAAATGAATATCAAGAATATGAATTTTATTATCAGCAGGAGCATGAATATATTCATGGTATAATTGACTTATTTCTTGTCTTTAAAGATGAAATATATTTAATTGATTATAAGCTTAGCAATACTAATAAGCGTGAATATGAGAAGCAATTAAATATATATAAGGATTTTTTAACAAGTAAATTTGCTTTACCAGTAAGAGTATATTTGGTTTCCTTGTTGAATCAAACACAAAAGGAGCTAAATTTATGAAGTATTATTTAGTTGGTAAAATAATGACAACTCACGGAATAAAGGGTGAGGTAAAGGTTCAAAATTATTCAGATTTTGATCGCTATAAAAAGGGCCAAATCTTATATGCTTTACATAATGGTAAATATGAAAAGCTTGAGGTTTTATGCTCACGTGAATATCCAAAGGGAATGTATGTAACGTTTAAGGGGCTAGAGGATATTAATTTAGTTTTAAAATATCATAGTGACAAATTATTTATTGCTGAAGATGATAGAGAAAAGCTAGATGATGAATTTTATGTTTCAGATTTAATTGGCTTAAAGGTTTATAATCAAAATATGGAGGAACGTGGAGAAATCGTTGATGTTTTAGATTTGCCACAAGGAAGCGTGCTTGTAAGTCTTTATAATGGAACAAGAAAAACTATTCCTTTTAGAGATGAATTTATTATTGAGGTTAGTGATAAGATAATTGTTAAGGAAATTGAAGGTTTATTCTAATGAAGATAAAGATATTAACATTATTTCCAGAGATGTTTACAGGCTTTTTAAATTCATCAATAATTAAAAGGGCAATTGATGAAAAAATTGTTGAAATTGATCTAGTTGATATTAGGCTTTATTCAAATGATAAGCATCATCATGTTGATGATACTCCTTATGGTGGTGGTGCTGGTATGGTATTAAGGGTTGATGTTGTAAGTGAAGCTATAAAAGCTAATAAGGGTGAAAAATCTAGGGTTATTATGATGTCACCGCAAGGTGTACCATATAAGGAAAAAAAGGCTTATGAGTTGGCTTCTAATGAAGAAATAATTCTTCTTTGTGGACATTATGAGGGCTTTGATGAAAGAATTAGAAGCTATGTGGACGAGGAAATTAGTATTGGTGATTTTGTCCTTACAGGTGGCGAGCTTCCAGCAATGTGTGTGGCCGATAGTGTAATAAGACTTCTTGATGGAGCTATTACTAAGGAAAGCCATTTAGATGATTCCTTCTCTGAGGGCTTACTAGAATATCCTCAATATACAAGACCACTTGTTTATGATAATATGGAGGTGCCATTTGTTTTAACTAATGGCAATCATAAGGAAATTAATAAATTTCGTCATGAGGAAAGCTTAAAAAGAACATTTTTAAAAAGACCAGATTTATTGAAGGATTACAATCTTACTAAGGAAGATGAAAAGATAATAGAGGAATTATGCAAAAAAAGTTAATTATTATATTTATATTAATAATGGGTTTGTTTTCTTGTAAGAAGATTGAGTTTAAGGATGCTAAATGTGAAGAAATTACAAATGTTTTGGATTATAACGAGCTTGTAAAAAAAGCGGCAGCTGTAACATTTGAAAATTATTATTTTATTGATTTAAGAAGTGATATTGATTATCGGGGAGGATATATTTCTAATTTCTATCCTTCTAATCATATTCCTTACGAAAGTGAGGAAACAATTGATAAAATAATTAATCACATTAATGAAACAAATAAGGCTTCATTTACTGCACCAATTGTGCTTTTAAGTAGTGGTTATCCTAATGATTCTACTTCAACTATTGTTTATGATTTATTAATGGCTAGGGGCTATAAAAACTTAAAAAATGTTGTTATAGGCTACAAGGGATTATACGAAGGATATGAAATAGGATTTCCCTATTCGCTTAGGGATGGCAGTGATTGTGGCTGCTAGTAAGGAGAAAAAATGAAAAAAATAAGTAAATATTTAGTAGGCTTGTCAGCAATTTTATTACTTGCAGGCTGTGGTATCAGCATTGATAATTCAAATAGTAATGCTATAGCGTCATCTACAACTTTTGAATCCTCAGGTAGTGTTAAACCAAGCTCTAGTAGTGTTATAAATCCTAGCTCAGGTAAAAATAGTATAAGTAGTAGTACAACAAATGCTCAATCAGAATTAAACATTCTAACAATCAATGATACTCATGGTTATTTAGAAACTGGTGATTCAAATTCAATTTCCAAAATTGCTGCATATATGGATTCATATGATGAAAATGCTTTAAGAATATCTGTTGGTGATATGTTTCAAGGAACTGGTCTTTCAAATTTAACCAAGGGAAAGGCTATGATTGAGGTTATGAATGCTATGAATATTGATGCAATGGTTATAGGTAATCATGAATTCGATTGGGGTATTGATACTATATTGGGCTATTTTGATGGAAATGAGGAAAATGGTGAGGCCAATTTCCCACTGCTTGCGGCTAATGTTGTTGATAGTGATTCTAAGCCTCTTCCTAATTCAAGCCCTTATTTAATAACTAATAAAAATGGCTTAAAGGTAGGACTAATTGGCGTTATTGGTGAAAATTTAGAATCATCAATTTCTGCTTCATCTCTTGGTGGCTATAGTTTTTTAAACACTAGACCTATTCTTGAAAAATATGTTAAAGAGCTAAGAGAAGATGAAAAGTGCGATATAGTTATTCTTGGAACTCATTGTGGAACGGACGATAATTATTTATATAGTGGTTTAGATATTGATTTTATTTTTAATGGTCATACTCATCGATTTGAGGTTGGAAGTAACTATATTCAAGCTGGCTGCTATGCCAAGGGTCTTGGTATAGTAACCCTTACTCATAAAAATACTGATGTTACTGTTAAGACTGCTAGATATATTTATATTTCAAAAATTAATGAAACGTCTTCTGCAGTCGATGCTATTGTAGAAAAGTATAAGAAATCATTAGATAGTACTCTTAATTCAGAAATTACTAAGCTTTCAAGCTATAGTGTTGATGGATTAATGAATTATACATGCAAAACCTTGAAGGACTATTTTAACGTCGATTTTGCTTTTATGAATTCTGGTGGCTTTAGAAATAAGTACGGCTGGAAGGCTGGTATGAGTATCACCTATAATGATATGATTACAATGTTCCCATTTGATAATGAGATTAAGCTAGTTACTATGAAGGGTAGCCAGATTAAAGAATTAGCTACAAGCTTATCAGGAAGCGATCCTTATATTGTTGGCTCTGGGGAATATAAAAGTGTTAATGGAAAGATGTATATTGGTGATGTATTAGTAGAGGCTAATAAGGAATATAGGGTAGCTGCAATTGATTATATTTTTGATAAGGAAAATCTACCATTTTTAAGTGGAACTAACATTGAGTATACTACTAAATATGTTAGAGATATATTAGTTGAGGATTTTAGTATGCATGAAACCCTAGCTTTATAAATCGATTATGTCTAGTTTAAATACTAGGCATTTTTTTCTTTCTAATAATTATTTCAATCTTTTATTCTTTTAGCAATTGTAGTATAATTAACTAGTAATAAAAAGGTGATAATATGCAAAAGGAATTTATAAGCCAAAGTGCTTTAGAAACTATTTCTATTGGTGAAAAAATTGGAAAATTATTAAATAAAGGAGACGTCGTTTTACTTGAGGCTGATTTGGCTGGTGGTAAAACAACTATTACTAAGGGTATTGGTAAAGGTGTGGGAGTTAGCAAAAACATTAATTCACCTACATTCACGATTGTAAAATCATATATGGGTAAATGTCCTTTTTATCATTTGGATTTATATAGACTTGATGGTGTAAATAATGATTTTGATTTAGAGGAATATTTTAACGAAGAATCTATTTGCGTTGTTGAATGGCCTCATCAGGTTGATGAGGTTTTGCCTAGCTCTTATTTAAAGATTACATTATCGAAAATAGGTGACAATGAAAGAAAAATTATTATTAGCAGTAGTGATGATCACTATGCTAAAATTGTGGAGGAATTAAAATAATGAAAAGCTTAATTTTAGATTCGGCTACTAAAAATTTATATTGTGCCCTTGTTATTGATAATGAGGTTGTTTTTGAAGAATATATAAGTGGAACTAATGATCACGCTAAAAGAGTGGTTGATGTTGTTGATAAGGCTTGTAAAAAGGCTAATATTAAGGTTTTAGATTTAAATGAGGTAATTTGTGGAATTGGACCTGGATCATATACAGGAGTTAGAATGGCTGTTACAGTTTGTAAAATGCTTGCATCATTATCAACTATTAAAATGAAAACTGTTTCGACACTTTTATTAATGTCAAGTGGTAGTGAAGGTGTATGTAAGGCTTCTATTGATGCAAGAAGAGGCAATTCATTCACAGGATTTTATAAAAATGGTGAGAAGCTTGCTGATGAGGGGTTATATCCTAATGATTATGAACCATTTAATTGTGATTCATATGTAAATGAAGCTAATTTTAAGGTTAACCCTATTCTTGTTTTAAATAAGGCAATTGAGGTTGAAAATCCTTTTATAGTTGTTCCTAATTATTTAAGAGATACTGAAGCGGAAAGAAATTTAAAGCATGATTAGAGAGTTAAATAATGATGATGAGCCTATGCTTGGCATTTTAGTTGAAAGATATTTTAAAAGAAGTGGGGCAACTAAGGATGTTAGGCTTAATGAATTTTTAAAAGCCTTTGGTGCCTTTATTGATGGAAAAATGGTTGGATTTGTATTATTTAATGACGTATATGGTGATATTGAAATTTGCTATATTGCGGTTATTGAGGAATATAGAAGAAAGCATATTGCTTCTATGCTTATTAGTGAAGCACTTAAGCTTATGAAAAATATATGCTCTTTAGATGTTAGAAGTAAAAATGTGGCAGCTATTGCTCTGTACAAATCAATGGGATTTGTACCTGTTTATATTAGAAAAAATTATTATGATGATGACGATGCAATAGTTATGCTAAAAGAGGTGCAAAAATGTTAGTATTAGGTGTTGAAAGCAGCTGTGATGAAACATCAGTTGCAATTGTTCGTGATGGTAAAGAGGTTTTAAGTAATGTCGTTTTATCACAAATAGATGTTCACAAGCTTTTTGGTGGTGTTGTTCCTGAGGTAGCATCACGACATCATGTTTATAATGTGAGTATGGTATTTAAGGAAGCTTTTGTAAAGGCTAATGTTAATTATGAGGATATTGATTTAGTTGCAGTAACTGAAGGACCAGGATTAATTGGTTCATTACTTGTTGGCGTTAATGCTGCCAAAACCTTTGCTCTTATGTATAATAAGCCAATAATTGGCGTACATCATTTAGCGGGTCATATTTATGCTAACGCTATTGAGCATAAAATGAAGTTTCCTCTTATTGCACTTTTAGTAAGTGGCGGAAATACGGAGCTTATTTTAATGAAGGATAATTTTTCATTTGAAATATTAGGTGAGACATTAGATGATGCTGTAGGTGAGGCCTATGATAAGGTTGCTCGTGTTTTAGGATTAGAATATCCTGGTGGACCTATTGTTGATAAGCTTGCTCATTTAGGTAAGGAAACATATCATTTACCTAGAGTAATGCTTGAAGCAGATAGCCTTGATTTTAGCTTTTCAGGATTAAAAAGCGCCGTAATTAATTTGGTTCATAATTTAAACCAAAGAAATGAGAGTGTTAATGTTAATGATATGTGTGCTTCATTTCAAAATAGTGTTGTTGATGTATTAACAGCTAAAACATTTATGGCTGCCAGCAAATACCATGTTAAGCAAATAATTGTTGCTGGTGGTGTTTCTGCTAACAAGGGATTAAAGGAAAGATTTTTAGCTGATACTAAGGGCTTTGAAATATGTATACCATCTATTAAATATTGTACAGATAATGCTG
>CALCWU010000176.1 GCA_937905855.1 uncultured Mollicutes bacterium | reverse complement strand
GAAATTAATCTTTCAAAACAGGTACAATCAAAAATTTGGAGTTCGCTTAAGGTTGAAAGTAACTATTTTGAATTTTTGAGTTATAAACAATCCTGCTTTGCGACTACAGTTACCAAGAATGATAAAACATATAATTTATTAATTGTTGCAAATATCAGTAAGGAAATTAATTATTTCTTTCAATTCATATTAATCTTTATCGCTATTTCCTTAGCTGTAAGTACTGTTTTTGGATTATTAACGCTAATTTGGACAAAAAAGATTATTTTACCTATAAATCAAGCAAGTGATTCTTTAGAAGAAATTCAAAGACAAAATTATAATATTCAATTAAAAAAATCAAATTATTTAGAAATTAAAAGGCTTAATTTGGCAATTGAGGGATTGATTGCGAATTTGAATGAATCAAATAATCTTGATAAAGATATTTTAGCTAATATTAGCCATGAATTTAAAACGCCATTAACACTTATTAAATCATATGCTGAAATGATTATTGATTTTTCTGGTGACGATAAGGAACTTAGAGAAAGTCATTTAAATACTATTATTTCAGAGTCAGATCATTTAACTTCCTTAGTTAATGATGTTTTATCATTATCTCGTGCAGAGGCAAGGGTTGAGGCGAGAATCACTAGATTTAACTTCACAGAATTAATTAAAAGCACTATAAATAGTTTTGATGCCTTAATATCAAAAGAAAAAATTGAATTAAAGTTAGATTTGATTAATGATGTTTATATGGAAGCTAATTATAAGCAAATTTGTGAGGTAGTATATAATTTAATATCTAATGCTATTCATTACGCTAAAACAAAAATTGAAATTAGACTTTTTAATAATAAAGGCATATATCGATTTGAGGTTAGTGATGATGGTCCGGGAATTGCCAAGGAGGATTTAGATTCAATTTGGAATAAATATTATCGTGGTAAAAATAAACCAACGATGACTGTTAAAGGAACAGGATTAGGATTAGCACTTGTTAAGGAAGTATTAACAGCTCATAATTATCAATTTGGTG
>CALCWU010000175.1 GCA_937905855.1 uncultured Mollicutes bacterium | reverse complement strand
GCACCGCCAAACGGCCACAAGGTTGCTGGAAGATATTTATCCTGTGGTGCTACATCACCATAAATATCGGCATTATGAAAGGCAACAAAGCCGTTTGAATGATACATTTCTTTTGCAAGTCTTCTACCATTTTTATGAATTAATTTTAAAAGCTTAAAGTAGGGCAAACTACATTCGATTAAGTTAGCACCAAAAACATTAAAATAGTTCATCTGTAAATTAATATTGATAGTATATTTAGAATCCCAGGCAGGAAAAATATCTTGATTCCAAATACCTTGAAGATTAAGTGGTAAGCTATTTTTTCTTGATCCTGATATCATAAGATATCTTGAAAAATTATATAACGTATCTATAAAGCTATCATTAGTTTTTAAATATTGTCTAGCATATAAGCTTTGATAATCAGCTATATGCTTTTTCACTATATCATTATAGTTTAATTTACTAAATAATCTATTTAAATATGCTAATGGTCTTTTATAATAATATGAGGTTGCTAAAGATAAATAAATATTAGTATTTAAAGCTTCCTTTATAATTAAATTATCACTAATATTGCTTAATTTTCCATCAGTATTAACAATTAATTTAATATATAAATACATATTCTTACTATATTCATATTTTAAAAAAATTGTATTATTAATACATTTAATTTCATCTACAAGCTTATTGCGATCAAGATTTAAAGAAAATGATAATGGCTTTGAGGTTTTAATATTTATATATATTAAATCATCCGGATTTGATGCTAAATATGTAGCACTAAATTCATTATTTTCATTTATTAAATATGAAGCATTTAATATACCATTATCTAAATCAAGGCTTCTTTTGTAATTAGATATCGTTTTAATATCTTTGTAATGTAATAATAACTCACCTGATGTTGTATATATGCATTCTCCCTTAGGGGCAGAAAATAAATATTTAGCTAATTCTTCAGCCTCTTTAATATGCTTATTAATAATCAAATCCTTTATCTGCTTATTAACATCATAATAATTACTGGCCCATCTTTTTCTATTTTTTTTACCAAGCCATACCGAATCATTATTTAAAACTAACTTTTCTGTATAAGGATTACCATATATCATAGCACCTATACGACCATTTCCAATAGGTATCGCATCATTAAATGCTTCTTTATTTTTATTATTTGTATCTGCAAAAAAATCATAATCTAGCTTCATTATAATACTTACAATTACCTTTCTTTCTATAACCTACGCTTTTAAAATTAAATCTTCCTATCAATTTAAATTATCTTATGGCATATACTAAGTGAACTCTACTTGATATAGATTTTGATTCTCACCTATAAAAACATTATATAATAAATAGGATAATATGTTATTTTATCTACTTTTTTTATTTCCCTTTGATTACTTAAGACATAACCCTTTGTCATTTTGTAGTTTGTGTCTTCTAAAATCTTAGGTAATGCTTTAAAATTTTTATAATCTTTCCCTGATTTTATTTCTAAAGGTAGAACATTTAAGGAATCATAATCATCAATTAAAAAATCGACTTCTCCAACCTTTCTTCTATCATAATAATATAATTCATGATTATGGGCTTTTAATTCTTGTGCAATGACGCTTTCATAAACTGCTCCTAAATTTACACCTTTCGAATCATCTAAAATTGCATTAACATTATTTTTGTATAATATATTTGTCAATAAACCTACATCATTCATATATAATTTAATAAGGGTCTTACTACTTGATTGTATTAGTGGAAATCTTGGTTCACTGCAAGCTTTCGTAGCTAAAGCTATGCCAGAGGAAATAAGATATTCAAATTCATCATTATATTTCGTATATCTTACATCATCAATATTTTCAATCTTTTTATATTGAATTCTTTTTACTTTGTTTTCAATATTTGAAGGAATCATTTCATAAATTCTTTTTATTACCAATTTATTCTTTTTATCATATTTTGCAGCATCTTCATAATAAAAATTAACAATATCTTTTTGTATTTCTCTTATCTTCACAACATTTTTAGTTTTAATAAAAGCATTTACTGCGTCAGGCATTCCTCCAACATATAAATATGTTTTAAACAAATATAAAATTTTGTTATGTAATGCTTCGTCTAAAGATATTCCTTCAATAAAAGAGTTTTTTAAATGATTGATAACTAATTCACCAACAGAATTTGCAATTAAAAACTCTTCAAAATCCATTGGATACATTTTCTTTTCAATTATTGACCCCATTGGAGTTAGCGTTGATTTGGAAAGGGCAATTCCTAATTCAGATCCACTACATATATACTTATATCTATTGTCTTTTTTTAATGGTTTTAGTAATGTTAATAATTCAGGATATTCTTGAATTTCATCAATAAAAACAATTGTATTTTCTCTATCTTCTAGTTTGTCTCCTGCAATAACGCTAAGTTCTATATAAAACGCCTCAATTGTTTTTACATTTGCAAATAATTTATCGCCAATTTTATCATCTGCCATATTAACTTCTACATAATTTTTAAAATGTTTTTGTGATAATTCTCGAATTATATAAGATTTGCCTACTTGTCTAGCACCATCGATGCATAATATTTTATCTTCATTGCCTACTAAGTATTCTTCAATATATTTTGAAATCTTTCTATACATATATTGTATACCTCCGCTTTTCAAATTTTAATGCATATTAAAATATACGCTTTTCAAACTTTATTATACATCAAAAAGTACGCTTTTGCAATTTTTTTTCGAATCTAAAATATACGCTTTTCAAAGATATAAGCTAACAATTTTATTTTTACATTTTCAAGTTTTGAAATCATAACTTTATTTATATTAAGAAAATATACAATTTTAACTTAGATAAATCGTCATTTTTTGGATTGTTCATATAATTAATGTAATAATTGGAAAAAGCTATTTATAAAATCTATATGATATTATTTACCAAGAGTAGCTATAGGAACTATTAAAACTCCATCCTTTCTCTTATATGCTATATTTCCTGTAGCCGTAAGTACCATTAAAAATGATGGATTCTTCATTTTATCTAAATCTAGAATGCTTTTAAGCTTTAAAAGATTTTCTACTCCTTCTTCAATAAGTTTATCGCCACCGAGCTTAATTTCAATTAACCCATAATTACCATTTCTTAAATGAACTACAGCATCACATTCTAAATTGTTTTTATCACGATAATGATAAACCGTGCCGCCAAGTGCTTCAGCATAAACTCTTAAATCCCTTACTGCTAATGTTTCAAACATAAATCCAAATGTGTTTAAATCATTAATTAAATCACCTGGTCCAAATCCTAATGAAGCAGCAGCGATTGATGGGTCTATAAAATATCTAGTATCTAATGTTCTAATTGCAGTTTTACTTCTTAGATTAGGATTCCAAGCTTTCATATCTTCAATAACAAAAATTTTCTTTAATGCGGCAATATATGAATGAACAGTTTTGACATTCATATTTTCTTCTTCATTAGTTATTATATCATTAACAATTGTTTCATCACCTATTTGTGCACCTTGATTTCTGGCATAAGAAGCCATAATTCTTTTAACCTTTTCAGAGTCTCTTTTAACATTATCAACTCTTGAGATATCAGAATACACGACAGCATCATAATAATCAATTGCTTGAGACAAAGCACTCTTTCCTGTTAAGTATGTAGAAATTGGCCAACCTCCTCGACACACTAAAAACGCGACATCTTCTAATGAAAGCATAGATTCTCCATATATATTATCATTACCATTAAATAATTCTTCAAGACTTACACTTCCATTAGATTCTCCTGATTCAACTAAAGACATTGGACGCATTTTAACCCATGTAAATCTACCTGTTCCTGTATGAATAATTTCACTTGTGTCTGTAGGAACTGCTGAACCAGTTAAAATAAATTGACCAAATATTCTTCTTTGATCAACTTCAAATCTTATCGCATCCCATAATTTAGGAGCAATTTGCCACTCATCAATTAATCTCGGAGTATCTCCTCTTAAAAGAATTTCCGGATTCGAATCAGCAAGCATTAAATTTTGTTTTATTAATCTTGGATTTGACATATATAATATGCTTTTTGAAACCTGTTCGGCTGCAGTAGTTTTACCGCACCATTTTGGTCCCTCTATTAAAATAGCACCTTTACTCTCTAATTTTTCTTTTAATATATCATCAATTATTCTCTTTTTATAATCATTCATAAATAGTATCATCTCCATATATTATTATATATAAAAAAGTCAAATAAGTCAATGTTGATGGAGACTTTGGCGCTATTTTGACGGAGACTTTGGCGAAAAATTCAGTATTAATGTAAATATAAAACTAAATTAAAAACTATGTTTAAAAAAATAGCCATTTTGATAATTGCATCATTTTTTAATAGATTTTAAATTCTATTTGTTATATTTCAAATTATTGTATCATAATCTATATTTTTTTTACTTTTTGAACTCTTTCTATACATATACTATGTACCAATTACACCTTTTCCAAATATCTTATCATTCACATTATTATAATTATAAATTATTTCAAAAATGTATAGCTTATAATGGTTAAAAGTTTATTATAAAGATTTAGCTATGTTAATATTTTTGTATAATGTTTGTTAATGTGTTATTTATTTGCATTAATACAATCACTAAATGTCAAATAACCAAGCTTACGTCGTTTGGAAAGCATATTTGCCCATATAATATTACCTTGCTCTTCATTAATAAAACCTTTATTAAGAGCCATTAACATAATGTCACCTGTTGTATAATGTATTAGGCCAAATTCTTCAATATATGTAGAAATATCCTTTAAATTATTGCTTGCTATTATTCCTTTTCTTTCTTTAGCCAAAGAAATAGAAGCTGCTTCTCCTTTACCTATAATCTTTTTTCCAGGCTCAGGATTTACTGTTAATTTTCTATACAATTTATATTCTTTTGAATTTATGTCTATCGTTTCAATTGTAGCTTGTCCATTTTTAATCATTAAATCAACTTGATTCTTTAAATGTTTTATTTGATTAACTCTTGGATTTGATAATTCATCATATACTTCTTTAGGTATTACAATCCTTCCTGGAAAAAGCTTTGATAAAATACTTTCATTATCAACCCACAAAAATGCCGAAATACAATCTGTATCAAAAAATAATGGCTCAGTCAATAACATCACCACCTTCTTCAAATCCATAAACTAAATCAGGTCTAAATGCATCCATTAAAAGTTCATCATATTTACCATCAGATATCATACCTCTATCCAGCATTTGTTTTGCTTGATTTAAATATTTCCCATATGTACAATACTGTTTATCTTCAATTGTAGGTTTATATAAATCAGAGGTGAAACCCATAAGTTCAGCTTCTCTTCTAACTTTTATATTCATATATTTGTCAAATTCACTTTTAGTAATAAATTTGCAATTAAGAAGCTGATACAAAGCTGTTTGATGACTAACCTTAAAATACTGTTCAATTCTAATAATGGCCTGTAATGTTAGTTTACCTCCTGACTTTTGCTTTAGACTCTCAACATTTTCATACAATGCTGTCCTTGGCATTAATAAGTAGGAAGCAAATATATCAGCCTTCTTTTCGATTTCTTTTCCTGTTCCAATTTCCTTTGAGCATATATTCATCATATTATCATCAAAATAATAATGAAAAAGTTCATGTGCTAAAGAAAATCTTTGTCTACCTAAAGTCATCAATGAATTAACCGCAATAGTGCAATTACCATCTTTATCCTTAATGCACATTCCACTAATATTATTCCCCATTGGGTAATATACTAAAGTTAAATTATCCATATTTTGAACTAGCGTTAATATATCAATCGGAGAGTTACAATCTTCCCCCATTTTCTTTCTAACAACTTCAGCTTTGGTCATTAAATCAGTTAAATCCACAATTATTCCCCCTTTAGTCTATTAGTCATAAATGAAATGTTCATTGCAATTTTGTTAATTGCATAAATTGCTTCCATATCATCACATGTTAATTCATTAGCTCTAAACGCTATAGAATATGATGATCTTTCTATCTTATCATTTTCTATATCATCTATAGTAACGCCAAAAAGATATGAAAGTTTTTCTAACATATCAACAGACAATGACCTTTCACCTTTTTCAATCTTTGAAATCATACTTTGATCAACATTAAGAAAATTTGCAATGTTAACTTGGGTCAATCCCATTTCTTCTCTTAATTTTTTAATATTTTCTCCAACTATCTTTGCCATAGTAATGACCTCCATTTCAATATAATTATATTATATTTTTGTCATATTTTCAATATGCTTTATTAAATATTTTATGACATAAAATTGCTTTCTATATCGAAAATAATATGTTTTTTATTAAATTCAAGGAATTATCAAGATATTCTCGTTTATTTATTTTTCTGCAATACTTGAGTTTTAGACATACTTCATTACCTATTTTACTTGCAATATTATAAATTGTTTCAAAGCTATATAAATTATAATGGTCAAAAAATTATTATAATGATTTTTCAATGTCAATATTTTTCCCTAGTTTTTAATGAGTGTTTTTCCCTACTTTTTAATAAAAAATACCTAAACGTTTTATTGCTTAGGTATTTAATATATTATTTTTTTAGTAATAACAGCTTATCTACGAGAATCATCAATTACAAGATAGCTATCTACTATTACACCCTTAATGTTTAACATATCATTAGAATAGATCAAAATAATTCCATCATCCTCTTTCCATGTAAAGACTGCTATAATATGTTCTTCTTTAACTTCATCATTTACTATAGAAATATAGAATAAGCCATTATCATTAAGAGTTCCTTTTATATATGTATCCTCTTCCATTTCTTCTAAATAACGATATACAATATTTCCCCTTTTAATTATTGTAAGTAGGTTATTTTCACCAATTAAATATTCAACACCATTCATATATACATATTTTCCATCAGATGAGAAGCTTACTATATAAGTTGTATTGTAATCACCAGCTTCATCATAAATATCAGCTAGTGAGAAGGCATTTCTAGTATAAATATTAACTGTATATAAGCCATCCATAGTATACATTGAATATGTTTCATGGTTATCCTCAAGCATTTCAGCCTTAAATTGAACTGCTAAATTGTCATTTATTACAAATAACATATATTCTGACCAAGTAAAGATATTAACGCGGTATAGGATTAAAGGATCATCTATGATAGTATAATCTCCCCAAATATCATCATTTATGCAAGCATAACCATTCTTATATAGCTTAAGTGTTTCATAATTAGAAATTTTATATGTTGAATATTCTACTCCTTCAACATTAGGAATTAATGTTACATTAAATGTTCCTGTAATTCCCTTATATGATGCTGTTAGTTCAATATATCCTGGCTTTGTAAAATCAATATCATCACATTTAGCAAGAACAAGATCCTCAAAATAGAACTTATCAAGTGATAAGCTATGACCACAAACACTCATATTAAGAATAAATCTTGCTCCCTTAAGTCGATTAATAACCTCTTCCTTGGTTCCTGCAGTAATACGTAACGAATTATATAAACTGAAATAATATTCAATATCAGCCTCTGTATATTTAACAAGATATAAGCTGCTTGTTTGACTATCAAGATATTTAACTACTACATGATAATCATTACCACTTGCAGCATTATCAACATCAAAAGCCTCAAGTGAATCATTCATATAGAACATATCCTTTGTAACAGGTAGACAATAATAGCCTTTATTAGTAGAAACATATAAGAAGTAATTACTTAAATTACCATCACACATATAAATATCATAGCAATAGTTATTATTAAGGTTAGTCTTATCATATACATACATACATACTATATATCGTGCAATCTGTGAACTTATTTGGTGTAACATAGATATAACAAGACTTGCCATAATATGTTATAAGCAATCTAAAGGTTTCACCATTTGCTATAGCAGTTTGGGCTATATTCTTATCATAGGAAATCATATCCCATGTTACCTTTACATATTCACTAGTATTGTTGTTTTTAATGACATTTATATATAAATAATCAATATTTTCAACAACCTTGCCATCCAAAACATCCCATACCATTGTATCAGTTAAATATGGCTCAATGCTTCTAACTCTTGTATCATTTGGATTAATTATCTTGATGTCTCCAGTCCAAACCCTTCCACCATAAACTATATTTATAGTATAGGTTCCAGCCTCATTATAATTTAAAACTCCCTCAATCATATTAGATGTAGCATCAATAATTGTGTTTGGAGCATCAAGATAACCAACATAAATCCTTAATGATTCGCCTAAGCTTAGGGTATCATTTTCTGGATGTATATATGATACCTCATATGGATCACGTACATTTACTGTAATTGTTTTATAAAAACCATCTATATCAATAGTAAAAGATTGCATACCAATAGTATTTGCGTCAAATGATCCATTTACAATCATTTCACTTGTTACAGCAACAGTCTCATTACTTCCATCAGTATAATATACTAAAACAGTTAAAGCTTCACCAAGGATGAAATTGTGATATTCATCATAAATGATATATGCTGGCGCTTTTGTAGCAACAAAATTAAAAGGAACAATATATTCAATTTCATTATAGCTATATTTAATAGTAAATGTTTTTTCAGTAATTCCACTTGAATTAAAATCAAATTCAGGATCAAAGCCACCATCATCAATAACATTACCGTGTACAATTATAATTTCACCCGTTTCATCAGTATAATTACATTCGTACATGAAGTTAATAGCACCTATATCAGTAATATAGCCCTTTTGATATTTCATTTCACTAGTTACTATACCATAAATAATAAATGGTTTGAAGGTAATTTCAATGTCATCTGTGAAGTTTAGATATGAAACCCTAAATACTTCTGTTCGTGTAGCAAAATTATTTGGTGATGAATTTAAAATTTCTTCAAATTTTTTAGCATCATCTTCACTCATAACACTACTGGCTGTAACATTTATTTCATCACCATTACGATATTTTACTGTGAATAATAGCATAGTATTATCATGGTAGCCAACATAAATATCTGTTGGTAAATATACATTATTTACTACTTTATAGGCTTCCATCTTTTCATAATCACAAGCCTTACATATGCCCTTTTGCGTAGGTATACCATCCTTGGTAATGTATGTAAATGTATATTCGTGATCTTCATTCTTCTCAAAACCACAATCACTACATTCTAAAATGTGACACCACTCATTACTTAATTCCTTTTTTGCAACAAAATTATGACGATTAGCATAATAAAATATATCATCATACTCTACTACATTCATATTTTCATCAACATAATTACGACAATCATTACAATAATAATAAGAAATTAATATATCACTTTCATCACATTTTCCCGCTTTTGCTTTAGTAAGCTCGCCAACATTATGATGAGCAGGTATTGTAAAATCTGTTATTTCCTTATAATCTATATCAAAGCATTTATTACAATGTGAGCATTTATAATAGCCCTTAGTTCCTGCTTCTGTACAAGTAGCTTTAATCTCATCTACCCATGATGTATCAAATAAATGAACTGTTTTAGGAATTACAATTGTACCACCAATTTGATATTTATTTTCATCAAAATAATAGTGACATCTTGAACATTCATAATGGCCAATCATACCATCTTCTGTTTCTGTTGGCTCTACTTTTTCAATCCACTCGCCATAAATATGACCAACAGATGCAATTGCTAATTCACTATTATTAATTTCTTCATAATTTAAATTAAAAGTTAAAAAGCAATTTTCACATTGATAATGCTCAATGCGACCATCAGATTCGCATTGTGGTTCAATCTTATCAAAATGTACATATTTGTGACCTAAAGCCTTTAAAACAAGATCTTCATCACTAACAGTTACATAATAATTTTCTGGTAAAAAGCGTTCATTACAAACCAAGCATTTATAATAGCCCTTAGTTCCTGTTTCTGTGCAGGTAGGAGATTCCATATATATATATTCTCCAGTAGTATGACCTCTTTTTTCTATTACATAATCTTCAATAATAAAATCTAATTCATCAGTAATTTTTCCACATCTACTACACTCAAAATGAGCAACATAGCCATCATTAGTACAAGTAGGCTCAAGCTGTGGAATAATCTCAGCTGTAGTATGAAGATGTCCTAAGGCTTCAACATAAATATTAGCTATTTTTGTATTATTGTTATCATAATCCTTATTACAAATACGACAATGATAATGTCCTATAAGACCTGAATCTGTACAAGTAGCATTAATACCATCTATCCAATCGCCAAATTCATGAGACTTAGCAGGAATTACAAGATTATTTAAATCACTAATTTCTTCACCAAACACATTAAAATATTTATTACAGCTAAGACAAATACCATATGCCTCACGACCATTACTTGTACAAGTAGCACTTACCTCAGCAACCATATCTAAATTATGACTAGCTCTAATAACAATATTTATTTGATTATCTTCATTATCAAAATTCTTATTACAACGAGTACAGGTCTTATGCGCTTTAACACCATTCTTCGTACAGGTTGCAGGAACCTCTTCTTGCCAATCACCAAAGCTATGACCTAGACTAGTTAAAACATAATCATTCGTTTCCTTCTTATTCTTATCAAATACTAAAGAACATTTTCTACATACATAGCAAGCAATATGTCCATCATTTTCACAGGTTGGTTCAAGACGATCATAAAATTTAAGATCATGAGAGGCTTTGATGCTTAAATCCTCAATTACATTATAATTTTCATCAAATACTAAATCACAATGGCTACATTCATAATGACCCTTTGTTCCATTTTCACTACAGGTTGCTGATACCTCGTCTATCCAATCACTATAGCTATGACCTGTAGCTGGAATTACTAATGATTTTATTTCATTGTCAGATTCATCAAAATGTAAATTACATACTAGGCAATCCTTATGTCCCTTAACACCATTAGTATCAGATGTAGCAGGAACCTCTGCTATCCACTCACCATAGGTATGACCTGTAGCTTCAATAGTTCTATCATTTAGAGGATTACCATTTTCATCAAAAAATGAACGACAAACTAAACAACGATAAGCATCCATTATACCATCTTTTGTACAGGTTGCAGGAGTACCCTTTACAAGGTGTAATACATGAGCCTTTTCAATGTATAAATCTGTTATTTCCTTCTTATTCTCATCAAAATATTTTTGGCAAATATCACATTCATAATGACCTTTAGTTCCAGCCTCCTTACAGGTTGCAGGAATTTCTTCAATCCATTTGCCATAATTATGATCACTCTTAGGTGTATTTAGGCTATCTATTTCTTTTTTATTATTATCGAAATATTTACCACAAACCAAGCATTCATAATGCCCCTTAGTTCCCTCTGTTAAGCAATTAGAAGGCACTTCAGCAATCCAGTCACTATAACTATGACCTGTAGCTTTAATTACCTCATTAATAGTTTCATTACAGCCTTTACATTGACGTGTCCTAGAACCATCTTCCTCACATGTGGCTTCACGAACTATCTGCCATTGGCCGAATTCATGCTTATGAGCTTTTCTACATCCCGCAAAAGCACAAATTACAACAAAGACTAGAAAAATCTTAAAAAAATTGTTAATAACTCTCTTCTTCATATCCTCACCATAAATAATATTGTCCAGATTTAGTTAGCTAAGCTAACTACAATATTACCCTTAAAAATATAAAAATACATAGCCTCTCTTTTTCGCGCGTATTATATCATATGAGAATTATCCATTCAAGTTTATTAAGACTTTCACTATAAAAACCAAATAATTCAACCCCAAATCTCTATCAAAATATCTTATTTTTCAATACTTTTTGTCGATATTTGTAGAATATTATCATTTTCTGTAAGTTCCAATATTATATAAGTATATTTATTTAATACAATAAAAAAAGGTCTACAAAACTGTAAACCTTAATTCATATCATAACTATTTTATTCTTATAAATAATATTAAGAAGTAATATCTGAATCTAAATCATAATTCAAATAATTACTAACAATATCCTCTAATGCTTTTCCATAATTATTCTTAGTAATTTTCAAATTGCTAGAATTACTTGATGTATAGCATTTTACAATTTTTAAGCTATCATTTTCACATTCTAAATTATTAATAAGATCTAAATATTTTTTATCTCCTGAAATTGAATGAGGATGAGAACCAAAAATCACACCTATATAATTTCTGTTATTTTTTATTTTATTAACAAACTTTTTACCATTAATTAAAATTCCCCAAAATTAATGATATAGTATAATCGTCCAAACAATATATTCTTTTTGTTCCAATTTCATCACAATAATCAATAATATCCATTAAATCATCTTTATTCGGATCATTATCTTCATATAAAGCTGCAATTTCATTTATATATGATATGAAAATATTTTCATCTCTAAAATTATCAAAAAATAATTGTAACTCATTTGCACTATAAGTACAAGCTAGTTTAGGAATTTTAACCTTCAAACATTTAATTAGTTTTTTATAATTTTCATATTCATCCTTAAAAAGAATATTTTTTTCATCTATATCTTTTTCTGTATAATTAATAAATTTAATAGTTCTTTCTATATTATAATTAAATATTTTAAAATCGCTAAAATAAGTATTAATACAATAACAAATTCTCATCGCTGGTGCATCAATTGTATTATAAACTACTTCTTTCTTGACACTATCTATTATTTCAAGTAACTCTCGTGCATGATAATCACATAATGATAGAAATTTCTTTTTCATTATTTTTTTTACACCTTCTATTTCTCTATAGACTGCCCCTATTGAATCAAGTGTCTTCGCAAACGTAATATAAAGATCAACATCTTCTTTACAATCTAGATTAAGTGATTTATATGGAACACTATATCCATCATATGCATTACTTTCATAGTTAAACTTTCTTTCAAGTTTATAATTTATGGCTTTTACAAGAAGAGAATTTTCAAGTAATTCATTACAACTAAAATTAAAATCGCTCTTATAATTTAAATTTATTATTCCCCAATCAATTCTATTTTTAAAAGAATACTCAATCAAGCTATAAATATTAATAAGCTCATCAATTTGTTTAGTAGAAATACGTTCTTTTAAGTACATTTTTTTTAATGCTAATTTTTTTTCTTTATATTCTATATTATGTTTTTCTAATCCAATCAATATATTTCTTATATCATTTTCCCTTTTATCAGGATTATTAACAGTCATTCGTTCCACTAATGAATCCAAGAAGTAATAAGCTGGACAACATTCCCATATTTTTTTATATTGTTCACCTTGAGCAATTTCCTTTGTAAATAGAACATTAATTATTAATCCTAAAGAATATATATCAGTATATGTACCAATTTTTCCTTTTCCTCTTATCTTTTGCTCTGGTGCATGATAATCTATATTGCCTACAAACCCTTTATTTATTGATTTAATTTTAGTTTCTTGATGAGCCAATCCAAAGTCACAAATTAAAAGAATATCTTTTTTTGAATCGTATAAAATATTTTCAGGCTTTAAATCACGATGTATAATTGGATTTTTTCTCCTATGTAACGCTTTCAATCCCTTACATAATTGAATAATATACTTAAAAGCTCTTGATGGTGTAATGGCATTCTCATTAATTAAATCTTCTAATGTTTTATCATATTTATTCATAATATAAAAATGACGTTCTACTTTTTGGTTACCAAATGTTTGTTTACCATAATCAATACATTTAACCACATATTTTGATTTAACCTGCTTTTGAAAACTAATTTCTCTCTCAAATTTTTCAACTTTTGAATTTTCATTAGTATGTAAAAGTTTTAATACATATTTTTTTTGATTTTCATCAACACAATCAAAAACATATCCATTTCCACCTTCAGCAATATATTTTTCGATTTTATATATCTTCCCTAAATATGATCTAGCATTCTTTCCAATATATTTTTCATAATCTTTCACCATAAAATCATTTTCCTTTTTATTTCTTTGCAATATCATTAATATTATAAAACACTAGTTCTATAATATTTTTCAACTAAATCAACTTATTCCCATTCAAATTAGTTCATAAAGATATTTTATAAACCTAAACTTTCCTTGGTTACATTAATTTGACTATAAATTTCTTTTTTAAATTCTTTAGGAATTTTAATTTTTATACACATTGAATTTATCCATGAAGGATTAACAATATTATGGGGATGAATAATATATTTTGATTCTATTGAAGCGTAATTAATTTTTTTTATTCTTTTATTCTTTTTAATCTTTTTATTGCCAACATAAAAATAGCTTCCGCAATAAAATAAGGAACCTGATTGTTTTATTAGCTTTTCATTATGTTTAATTTTTTCTTTATCATAGACAATCATAAAACCATACTTTAAATAGGAATTAACATCCAAAAGCAAATTATCTATCATATTTCCTTTATCTTCATAATATTTTTTAATTTCCGAATTACTCATCATATACTCGCTTAATTGATTTTTATCCATTATATCGTTTTCGTAAAATGCAAGCCAATTTATTATTTTTGATGAAATAAAGTTTTCACAATGAGGTGAATACCCACACACATATAATGCGCCATCATTTTCTTCATCAATTTTACCTTCTTTAAGGTCATAACAAGCAAAGAAAAGTGCAACTTTTAAATCATAAGTAAAATCAATAGCTCTTGTTGGTTTACCATTATGTTGTGCCATAGCAATTATATCTTTATAATTTAAATTAAAATTTTCTTCTTTTACTTCTTTTAAAATTTTAATTTCTTTTCTAGAATGATTAGTACGATTACGATTAATGCTTGGTTCTAAAAACCAAGTATAATTACTATGACCCCTATAAAAAATATATGGCATATTTTCAACTAAATTAGAATATGATCCATCATATTTTAAAGGCTTTACAAAATGACTGTTTTTATAATTTTTGTCAACAATATCACTTATCTTTTCAATTATATCATTATAATCAAGAAGTACTTCTTTTATTATTCCATCATCACCCAAAACATTCACCACCTTTTTATAGTTTGTCTCTTATGTTTATTATAGCACTTGCAAATTATAATATAAAGAATAATA
>CALCWU010000174.1 GCA_937905855.1 uncultured Mollicutes bacterium | reverse complement strand
GAATCCTTAAGCTCATCCATTAGCTCTTCATTGATTTGTAAACGACCGGCAGTATCTATAATTACAAAATCACAAGAAGCCTCCTTAGCAGCTATTAAACCTTCCTTTACAATCTTTTGGGCACTATTTTTTACACCCATTTCAAAAACAGGAACATTTAATTGCTTACCAATAGTAACAAGCTGATCAACAGCAGCAGGACGATAAATATCAGCAGCTATTAAAAATGGCTTCTTATTATATTTTTTACGATAAAATGCTGCAATCTTACCGCAGGCTGTAGTTTTACCAGCACCTTGTAAACCAACAAGCATAATTACAGTTGTTCCGCTTTTCTTAAGATTAAGCTCATTAGCCTCACTACCTAAAACATTCTTTAATTCCTCACGAACAACATCAACAACCTGAGCTCCAGGATTTAAACCCTTAAGAATTTTTTCACCTAAGGCTTTTTCTTTGACATTTGCTAAAAACTTTTTAACAACCTTATAGTTGACATCAGCCTCAAGAAGAGAAAGTCTAACCTCTCTTAGCATTTCATCGATATCATTTTCATTTAATTTCCCACGACCAGTTACACGACGTAAAGCCATCTGTAAACGACTAGATAAATTATCAAAAGCCATTTTAATCCTCCAATATAGACAATATATTTTCTTTAATTTTTGAATCTATAGTTAAATTCTTTATTTTTTCAATTTTTTCATAAAGATGCATCTTTGATTCATATTCTTCTAAATTACTACATGATTTTTTTATTAAATCATAAATAGCATTTCTACTTACATTATAATTATCTGCTATCTCTGATAATGAGTAGTCCATAAAATAATAATCCTCAAAATAAAGTCTTTGCTTTTCTGTTAGTAAATTTGCATATAAATCATAATATGCTATGATTAATTCACGATTTTCCATTTGCTAGTCCTCAAAGAAATCAGCGAAAAGACCATAAAGGTAATTTTCAATATCAAATACCTCTAAATCTTCAATTCCCTCACCAAGACCAACATATTTAATAGGAATTCCCATTTCATTTCTAATTGCTAAAACAATACCACCCTTAGAAGTTCCATCAAGCTTAGTTAAAATAATACCACTAACCTCGGTTGCTTCCTTAAATGCTTTAGCCTGTGACATACCATTTTGTCCAGTAGTTGCATCAATAACAAGTAAGGTTTCCTGAGGAGCACCAGGACAAAGTGACTCAATAACCCTTTTCATTTTATTTAATTCATTCATTAAATTAACCTTAGTTTGTAATCTACCAGCTGTATCACATAATAAGACATCGTAGCCTTCATTTTTAGCCTTAGTAACGGCTTCATACATAACTGATGATGGATCACTTCCATCAGGCTTAGTTACAATATCAACGCCAATTCTCTTAGCCCATACATCAAGCTGAGCAATTGCTCCAGCTCTAAATGTATCTCCAGCTGCAAGTAAAACCTTTTTACCCTGTTTCTTTAAAGAATACGCTATCTTAGCAATTGAAGTAGTTTTACCAACACCATTGACACCAACAAATAAAATAACTGACAAGCCATCAGGATTTAAATTTAAATTGGCATTTACAATTTCGCCCTTTAAATAAATCTCAAACATTTTATCCATTATCATTTCCTGAAGAACTTCTTTATCAGTTATTTTCTTATTTTTAACCTCAGAACGAAGCTCATCAATAAAATTGACAACTGTATCAACACCAATATCAGCTGTAATGAAAATTTCCTCTAGCTCATCAAATAGCTCATCATCTATTTTAGTTTTATCACTAAGTAATTCCTTTAAGGTTTTAAATGCGCCCTCTCTAGTTTTATGAAGACCCATTTTATATTTTTTACTTTTATTCTTATCCTTCTTTTTAAACAATCCAAAAAAAGCCATTAAAATCACTCCATATCTTTATTGATTATAGCATATAAATTAAAAAAACACAAACATAGAAAAAAAGAACAATAATGTTCTTTTCTATGATTTATTATTGTGAGATGGACATTTGTCATTACTACAAACTAAACCATTTTCACCCTTTAGCATTATCTCGTGGCATATTGGACATTTTTCATTTGTTGGTTCAAGCAAATAAATATTTTTACATCTTGGATAATTACTGCAGGCATAAAACTTATTACCAGCATTTTTTCCACGCTTTGCAACTCTTAAAACAAAATGACCCTTACCACATTTAGGACAAATAACATCAATTTCTTGATTATTATTCTCCTCACAGTGCTTAGAGCAAACCTTTTTACCATCCTCAAGCATCATTACAGCACCACATTTAGGACAATATTCATTAACTGGTTCAAAATTAATAATATTTCGACATTTAGGAAAATTACTACAAGCATAGAAATATTTTCCTTTATTAGCACCTTTGGTTGCAAGATGTCTTAAGAATGTTCCATTATTACAGTTAGGGCAAGTAATATTGGTGTCTAAAGGCTTCTCCTTTTTTTCATCTTCTTTAACGTATTTACATTTAGGATAATTGCTGCAAGCAACAAACTCGCCATATCTTCCTTTACGAATTACTAAATCACCACCACAAAGTGGACATATCTCTCCAGTCTTTGTTGGCTCAATACGCTCCATATTTTCTTTAGCCGAATCAAATAAAGGGATAAAATCACTATAGAATCTTTTCATTTCCGCAAGCTCTGTGTCCTCGCCCTTAGCAATCTTATCTAAATCCTCCTCCATATCAGCTGTAC
>CALCWU010000173.1 GCA_937905855.1 uncultured Mollicutes bacterium | reverse complement strand
TTAAGTGATTAAATAAAATCGGACATAATATCAATTTGATGTTATGTCCTTTTAATATCATAATAAAAGGCTGTTATTTCTACAGCCTCTTTAAATACTATTTTATTTTTATTGGATTGATTGTACCATCATCATTTGGATGCTCATCTAGATATTTTCTAATGTTTGCAAAGTTAGTTTCAGGTTTACCAGGTTTACATTGGCTAAGCATTGTTGCTTCACCTTTAACAATAGCTTCTGCAAAGCCTGCACAACCAGGAAATCCACAAGATCCACAGTTGTAATTTGGTAGCATTTTAGCTATATCTGTAATTCTTGTATCTTCTTTAACATAAAATACCTTTGAAGCAATTGCAAGTCCAAGTCCGAAAAGAAGACCTAGGCCGGCAAGAACTAATATTGACCATAAAATAATCATTTTTCTTTCTCCTTCATTTCTATTTGCATTTTCTTTAGCATTTCTTCGGCTCGAATATGATATTCACATGATGTTTCCTTGCAGCCACTACAGCTTTGAACATCATAGGCTATTTGCTCACATCCTTTAGGGATGGGAGTTCTTTTATTTAATAGATAGCTTACGAAGAATAAGCCAATTAAAAATATTATTAGGATTATTCCAACTATTAATAATCCTGTGCTTTTAGCTAAAATCATTTAATCATTCCTGTTAAGCCTAAAATTGCAAGGCTCATTAAAGCAGCAGTAAGCAAAGCGATAGGAATACCTTTAAATGCTCTTGGAGCGTTAGATGCTTCAAGTCTATTTCTAATACATGAGAATGCAAAGATTATTAGAATAAATCCAAGAGATGTACCAATTGCATTAGCCATTGAAGCAGCAAATGTCAAATTAGAATCAGTATTTCCTTGGGCAACACCTAGTACAGCACAGTTAGTTGTTATAAGTGGTAGATAAACACCAAGAGCTTTATAAAGTGATGGAGAATATTTTTTAATTACCATTTCAACTAATTGAACTAATGATGCAATTACAAGAATATAAACAATTGTATCCATAAAAGCAATTCCAGCTGGAACTAGGATATAATGATAAATTGGCCAGGTTACTAATGATGCAATAAATATTACAAAGAATACTGCAACTCCCATACCAAGAGCTGAATCAGTTTTTTTAGATACACCAAGGAATGGACAAATACCATAGAATCTAGATAATGTAACGTTATTAATTAGCATTGCGCTAATAATTGCAAGAATAAATGCTGTCATATTACTTTGTCTCCTTTTGTGCTAGCATAGCTTTTTTCTTTTCTTCAAGTTCTTTAAGCTTTTTAGCTTTATTTATTGCTTCAATTTTATCCTGCTTTTTATTCTTAAAGAAAGCAATTACGGCAAGGATAACACCAAGGGTTAAGAATCCACCAGTTGGTTGTACAAATAATTTTATTGCGTAATCAGAGGCAAAGATAAAGCTTCTAGGTTCACCATTATTAGCAAGGAATGGGAAATAGGTACCAAATGTTAAACCACCAGTTCCTAAAAGCTCACGAATAATTCCCATAATACATAATGCCATTGTAAAGCCAAGCCCCATTCCTAGAGCATCCATAATTGATGCAAGAGGGCCATGCTTTGAAGCAAAGGCTTCAGCTCTACCAAGAATTATACAGTTAACAACGATTAGGGAAATAAATACACCAAGAGAATTATATAAATCAGGTAGGAAGGCTTCAGTAAACATTTTAACAATGGTAACTAGTGAAGCTATTATAACGATATAGGCAGGGATTTTTACTTCTTGTGGGATTATTTTTCTTAAAAGAGAAATAATTAGGTTTGAGAAGCATAAGGTTATTAGAACTAATAGACCCATACCAAACGCTGCCTCAAGGCTTTTAGTTGTTGCAAGAGTTGGACA
>CALCWU010000172.1 GCA_937905855.1 uncultured Mollicutes bacterium | reverse complement strand
AAATAAGCATATCCTGTTTTTTTTATTTTAATAGCTGCAAAATATATTGAATAAACATAAATTGTTGTATCTGTGCTCCCCAAAAGCAATGATGAAGCAATACCAATTTTACTATCAGGATGATAATTTTCAAAAATCTTAATCATAAATCCCTCGGCTGCATACCCTGAAACTGGTCTAAAAAGTCCCTCAAAAATTAATTCACTTGGAATAGCCTTAAAAAAATTAAACAAGCCTAAAATCCCACTAGCCTCAAAAATATAAACAGCGACATACATCGCCATTATATATGGTAAAATTTGAATTGAAATACTTATTCCCTCTTTAGCTCCCTTAATAAATGCCTCATAAGCATTGGTTTTGCTTTTAATACACATTATAAAATTAAGCAAAATAAAAAAAGGAATTATATAATAGCTAACGCCAAGCAAAATGAGCACACACCTTATTTAAAGTAATTGAAAAAAGCATTAAAATAGATCCAATAATTATTAACAGGATAACTACCAAAGAATTATTCATTCCTCCATAAGAAATTCTTGTTGAAATCAAAGAAACAGGTAAAGCACATAAGCAGCTACTATTTAAATTCAAAAACATTATCATTTCTTTACTTGCCTTAGAATCATAATTATTAAGCTCTGATAACCTTTTAAAGGCTTTAAGACCAAAAGGGGTTGCAGCACTTCCAACAGATAACATATTTGAAACAAGATTTAAAGAAATATATTTTAAAGCAATATCATTCTTATCTAATCCTTTAAACAAAGGTCTTAGTAAATAAGAAAATGCTCCCCCAAGAATATTTAATAACCCAGATTCTACACATATTTGTAATATACCTGACCAAAATATCAAGGTATATGATGTATTAAAAAAAATTATTATTGCTTCCTTTGGTCCACACATAAAGGCATTAGTCAAATTAGAGGTATTGCCAGTTGCAATAGAAAACAAAATTCCTACAGCGAATAAAAAAATAAAAATTGCACTTACCATCATATCACCTATTTAATTATATTTTTATAAATAAAAAAAATGCTAAGTTAATCCTTAGCAATTTCAATAACCTCTTTAAAAAAGGCAAGCTCCATATCTAAGCGCTTTAAATAAGCCTCTAAATTTGAATATTTATTTAAAAACAAAGAATAAATATTACCATCACTATTACTTAAATTAGCAAAATGTAGATAAATTTCATTATTAGTGTATTTAGTCTCAGTATTAATTGAGCAAGCAACAATTGGCGAATCAAATTGTTCTAAATTTAATGCATATGGCTTTTTCTTAAATGTAAATTTATATATTCTAGCGTAGGTATAGTCCTTATCCATTCCCGTTTTATAGGATGCACTATAGGATGTTATTTTGACATCATCAATGCTGCCCTGCAAAACAAATGATGG
>CALCWU010000171.1 GCA_937905855.1 uncultured Mollicutes bacterium | reverse complement strand
ATTAAAGTATTTGCAGAGAGGTCACAGAACAGATATGAAGAATCAACTGTTACATACGCCGGAAGGTGTAAGAGATATTTATAAAAAGGGTGCAAATGATGCCATTATAGAAAATAATTATATTTATTCAAATTGTAAGGATGAGGTTATTGCTATATTTAGTGGTGCTGATACATCATTATATCCAAATGATAATGGTGGAGGCTCTATTAAAAATGTTATTTTAAGAGGAAATACAATTGTTGGTGATAAACCAAATGATAAATTAGGACCAAGAGTTGTAGGATTAACTGTAGGATATCAAATATCTCCTGTTTATAATGTAAAAATAGAAAACAATGATATCACAATGTATAGTGCTAATTATTTATTGCTTTATGGCAAAACAAATACCCTAAATTTTGTTAATAACAATGTCAAAATTGATTCAAGCTATAAAGAAAATATTTATGTAGTATTTTGTCATAATTCAAAGGCGGATAAGGCTAGTAATATTACAGCAGATAAAAATTCATTTGAATGTATAAATGATTCAACAATTTATACAATTTCTCAAACGGCTGAAGAATTTAAATTTACTAATAACGAGGTTAAGGTTATAAAGATTGGTCGTGTTTTTGATTCAATTTCTACTTATGAAAATAACAAAATTGTTACGCAAAAAATCTCTTCATGTGTTTACCATAATGTTAAGGAAACAAGTGGTAACAAAATAAATGCTGAATATATTAATGTCGTATTTGAATTTTATAATTTAAATATTCAAAATAATATCAAGATTAAGGATGAAATAAATACCTTAACTATGCCTGCAAATTTTATGATGTTTAATGGTGATAATATTTATTTTAATAATCATAGTGTTAAATTTATAGATTTTGTTTTGAATGTTGATAAAATAGAGAGCAAATATTATTATCTTGCTTATGGAACATCTCCTATATGGGGAACAGCTAATATTTATTTTATTAATTCTCATATTTCCTTATATGAGGATACTAAACATAATTATGTAGCAAAAGATGATGATGAAAAGGTAATAATTAATTTTACAAATGAGAAAAATTAATTTAAACAACAAAGCTTGTAATGAAACAAATTTTAAAAAATATGGATTCATTAAGGGCAGGTATGAGAAAAAACTGGATAATTATCCTTTTATAGCCAAATATGAAATAATTGAAAATAACCTTTTAGCAAAGCTTATCGATATTGATACAAATTTTGAATATAATTTGGTTGATGTTATGAATACATCATATTCGGCTTTAGTAAATGAGGAATATGAAGCAATTACCAATGATATACTTACTAATTGCTTTAGCATTAAAGAGAATCAAAAGGATAGAATTTTAAATTTTGTAATAAATGAATATAACAATAAATTGGAAAATTTATGGCCTGATACACCTGATTGTGGAATTATTAGACATACTGACAATAAAAAATGGTATCTTGTTTTGATGAACATAAATATTAATAAAATAGTAGCAAATTCTAATAAAAATGAATTTATTATTGTTTTAAGGTCTAATAAAGAAAAGGATAATATAAGAATTTTTCCTGGCTATCATATGAATAAAAAGAATTGGATTACGATTATTTTAGACGATAGCTTGAAGGATGAAGAAATATTTGAATTAATTAAAAAAAGCTTTGAGCTTACTAAATAAGGAGAAAAAAATGGATTTTAATGATGTAATAAAAAATAGATATTCATGTAAAAGCTTTAGCGATAAAGAAGTAGAAAAAGATAAGCTAATGAAGGTACTAGAGGCTGGAAGAATTGCTCCTACAGCTAAGAATTTAGAGCCACAAAAAATATATGTTATAAAGGGTGAAAAATTAAAACTAATAGATAAGGCAACTCCTTGTAGATATAATGCGCCTTTGTGTTTAGTTGTAGCCTTTAATAAAGAAAATGTATTTACCTATCCAGGTGGCAAAAGAAATTCAGGAATTGAGGATGCAACTATTGTTGCAACTCATATGCTACTGGAAGCTACAAATCAAGGCTTGGATAGCTGTTGGATTAACTTTTTTAATCCTGATGAATTAAAAGAAATACTAAAGTTAAATAGTAATGAAGAAATATTAATGATTTTGGATTTAGGTTATAAAAATGATGATGTTAAGCCACTTGATAATCATTATAAAAGAAAGAAATTAGAAGAAACAGTAGTATTTATGTAGGGTTAAGCTGAAAATCTTAACCTTTTTTTCATATTTTAGAAATTTTTGTAAAATTCTAGTTTATAAATTATATTTGTGATATAAA
>CALCWU010000170.1 GCA_937905855.1 uncultured Mollicutes bacterium | reverse complement strand
TATAGCATTTAGATTACTTGCAGTATTAAGAGATAAAATTTTTGGAGCTTTAAGAATTTTATGTCCTGCAAAGCTTGAGGGTAAGAAAAAGGGTGGTATTATTGCCATGATTACCTCAGATATAGAAACTCTAGAGGTATTCTATGCCCATACAATTTCGCCAATATGTATTGCTCTAATAGTGTCTATTGCTGTTTTATTATTTGTTGGATTTGTATCTAGCTTTTATTTATCAGCTGTTGCTTTAGTGGGATATTTATTAATTGGTATTGCTATTCCCCTACTTTCATCGGCAAAACTTAAGGATGATGGCGTAAAATATCGAAGTGAATTTTCTGGCTTCTCTGCTTATTTTTTAGATAGCATTAGAGGAATTAAGAATATAGTCTTAAATAATGGTGCCAAAAAAAGACAAGATGTTGTAAATGAAAAATCGACAATTCTTCTTAAAGAAACTAAAAAAATGAAGCATAACATTACTAAATTTCAGACTTTAATTGAGCTAATGGTTTCCTTATTTATTATTATAGCTCTTGCTTTAGGTATAGTTCTTGTAAGAAATGATATGCTTAGTATCGGTAAAATGATTATTGGTGTTGTTTGTGTATTTTCATCATTTGGTCCTATAATTGCGGTTGCTTCATTACCTGGTAATTTAACTAATACATTTGCTAGTGGTGATAGAGTATTAAATTTACTTCTTGAAAAGCCTATGGTTGATGAAATTAAGAATAAAAATGATTTCAAATATGATAAGCTTGTTGTTTCAAATTTGAATTTTGCTTATGAAAATAATCAAAATGTTTTAAATGATATTAATATGCATGTAAATAAAGGTGAAATAGTTGGTATTATAGGGTCCTCAGGATCTGGTAAATCAACATTATTAAATTTACTTTTAAGATTCTTTGAGGTTAATAATGATAATATTAAATATAGCAATTTAGATATCAATGAGATTAACACTAAATCATTACATCAAAATGTTACAATGGTTAGTCAATCAACATATTTATTTGCAGAAACAATAATGGAAAATCTTCTTATTGCTAAAAAAGATGCAACTAAGGAAGAAGTTATTAATGCTTGTAAAATGGCTTCAATTCACGATTTTATTACATCATTGCCTGATGGATATGATACTTTAGTATCAGCTCTTGGTGATAATTTATCTGCAGGTGAAAAACAAAGGCTTGGTCTTGCAAGAGCCTTATTAAGAGGTAGTGATTTGATATTATTAGATGAGCCTACAAGTAATGTTGATAGTATTAATGAGGGTATTATTTTAAAGTCATTAAAGGAACAAAAAAATAAGAAAGGAATTATCCTTGTATCTCATCGTGAATCAACTATGTCCATTGCTTCAAGAATTTATAAAATTGAAAATGGTAGAATGATTGAGGTGAAGTAATGCAAAGGAAGGAGCTTATTGAAGAATTAATAAAAAATACGAGTGGTATTTCTAATGATTTAGATAAACCTACAAAAAAAATTGAAAGATATAAGATTAAGGATATTGTGTTTTTAGCTATAATTGTTGTTTGTACATTAATAGGAGGGGCAGTAATGCCTCTTCTTGTTAATATACCCTTTTTTGGAATTATTGAGCTTGGGCTTGGCCTACAATTTTCAATATTTCCTGTTATTGGTATTTTAAAGGTTAGAAAATTTGGATCATTAATAATTCAATCTATTTTTATATCATTCTTTTTAATCTTTATGTTTCCACCAATGGTTTTAATAATTGTTTGTGCTATTATTGCGGAAATAATTACATTTATATTTTTTAGAGGCTATAAAAATGATTATGCAGCAGTTTTAGCTTGTACACTTTATATGCCGCTTACAATACCTTTATTATATTTCTACTATAATAAGATTTATACAGTTAATGGCAGTGAAAAGGGTGCTGTTTCTATGTATATAGGTGGAGAAAATATTTATTTAATGGTAGGAATATCTTTAGCTGTTGTTGTCTTATGCTTTATCGGCTCGTTAATTGGTATGCTTATCTTTAAGGAATTAAGAAAATCAGGAGTATTAAAGAAATGAAATTTTTTAAAATGAAAGAAAATATTTATCCAATATTTTCAATTATTGCTTCATTGTTTACAATAATATTTGGATTATGTATGGCTAAAAGTATTAGATGCTCATATTTTCTTATGGTATTATTTGCTTGGCTATTATTATTTGGTCTTTATAAATCATTAATAAGAATGACTATTAGCTTTATAATTATTGGTGGTATTTTTTCTTTTATTGCATATTTTGCCTATGGTAGAGAAATAAGTGCTAGTATGGCAATGGCTAATCGTTTTGGAGCAATTTTCTTAGGACTAGCGATAAGTATGAGTGTTGAGCCATCTAAAATGATTAGAGCTCTTTCTTCAATTAAAACGCCTAAGGCTTTTATACTTGGTGCTTTAATTGTAACCTCATTTCCTAAGGTTTTACAAGGTGAGATTAAAAGAGTTTTGGAAGCAATGAAGGTTAGAGGAGCAAATAATGTGTTAAACATTAAGATCTTTTATCGAGCTTTTTTAATTCCTTTTATTACAAGAATTGTAAATATATCTGATACCCTATCATTATCAATAGAAACTAGAGGATTTTCCTTAAGTGGTAATAAATATACAGTTTATAATAGAGAATTAATTAATATTTTTGATCTTGTTTTTTTAATAGGAATTATTATTCAAGCGGTTTTGGTGATTAAATTATGAGCGCAATTAGATTAAATAATGTAGGATTTGCCTATAAAGATAACAATTTAATATTAAAGGATGTTAATGTAACGCTTGATTATAATAATCTTGTTTTAATTGCTGGTCATTCTGGTGAAGGAAAAAGTACAATATTAGGAATTCTTACAGGTATTATTCCTAATATTATAAATGGAAATTTAACAGGTGAAGTATATATTAATGATGTAAATATAAATGATAAAAAAATAAATGAAATTTGTCGTAGTGTTGGCGTAGTAATTCAGGATGCTGATATGCAAATCATTCAAAAATATGTA
>CALCWU010000169.1 GCA_937905855.1 uncultured Mollicutes bacterium | reverse complement strand
GCTAGAATTTTATATATATTGGCTTTAAATGATATATCATGCTATGCCATAAAATCACCATTTCGTTTTGCTTTTTTTAAAAGTAATGAATATAAGAAAATTATTAATAGCACGAGCTATCAAAGTTATTATTTAATGGGACATTCTCTTGGTGGAGTTGTTGCTGGTGGTAAGGTAACAAATTCTAATGTTAGTGGTGTAATATTACTTGCTTCTTACTTAAATAATGATTTAAGTGATACTAATAAGAAGGTTTTATCAATATATGGTAGTAATGATAAGGTGTTAAATTTAGAAAAATATAATAAGGCAAAAAAGCTATTACCAAAGAATAGCCTTGAATATGTAATTGAGGGAGGAATTCATTCCTATTTTGCCGATTATGGCGCGCAGGCCCATGATGGTGTTGCTAGTATAGAAAAGTCAAAAATGCAGGATTTAGTTTGCAAATATATTATAGATTTTATTGACTAATTTAATAAAATGCCGTAGATTTTAGAATGATAATAGCTTAAACATAGTCATAGGAAGTAGTTTATTATGTTTTAAATTCTTAAAAAAAATCCCTGGAAATGCTAATGTCATTTTCTATCTCATAATGGTAGATATTGTTGTTTAGCTTAAGCTCCCTTAGGCATTCAATAACATAGTCCTTATACGCATCAATTGCTAGAAGATCAAAGATGGAAATAATTCCTTTTAACTCATTAGCATCATTTATAACAAGAAGTCTAGTTATACCAAAGTAGGCACAATTATCTGCGGCCTCATAAATAGAAGAATTTTCATTGATATAAATAACATTACTTTTCATAATTTTAATTATTTTATCATCAATTGAAAAATTTATTAAAGCTAGGGCTATATCACGATCAGTTATGATTCCTTTTACTATTTTTTCATCTAAAATTACTAATAGACCAATATCATTATTTTTCATAATAGTAATAGCATCTTTTATAGTATGATTAATTGATAGGCTATAAATTTTTGTTGTCATTATAGTTTTAATACTCATTCTAATTCACCAATTTTATTATGCTAATTTTTGACATATTTTATACTAGTTTCTTATATATTTAAATGGTGATAAAATGAAAATTAATTCTTATGTAAAAAGCTTTGATGGTAGAGATTACAAATGTAGTGAAATATATTTACCTAAAACAACTCTTTTAATAATAGCTACAGATAAAGGATTTGTAATGTGTGGTGCTTTAGATACAGATATTTATTCTAGTCCTAAAATGGTAGAAAGAAAGGTTTATTGTGCTAAGGCTATAGGTGTTAAAAATATAGACGAATTATATAATGCTAGGGTAGCTAGTGCATCGCTTGCATTTTATGAGCTAGGATTAAAAGATGGTATGGAAATTAAAGAAGCGCTTACGCTTATTTAAAAGA
Organism: uncultured Mollicutes bacterium; assembly: GCA_937905855.1. Taxonomy (GTDB): domain Bacteria; phylum Bacillota_I; class Bacilli_A; order Acholeplasmatales; family Anaeroplasmataceae; genus CAKQDS01. Next base: position 11,836 of record CALCWU010000169.1, on the reverse strand, counting down.
ATTGAGATTTATTTATGTATAGCGATATTTATGATTTTTGCAAAATTTAGTTTTGGCTATTTTAGTGAAACGGTTAAGCTTTATATTGATCAAAAAAGCAGAATATACGCTATGGATATTATAAGTGATAGCATAAATAATGATGTGCTTTCTAATATAAATGATACACAAATTGTTGACAAGGTTTATGATAATAATAAGGAGCTGATGTCAGCAAGCATTAATACTTATCAAGCAAATTTAATTAGAGCTTATGTAGCTAAAAGCGTTAATAAAAGCATTGAAAGTATTAATGAACAGGATGATTTTAAATATATTATGATTCCTCTTGGCTATTTCTTTTCGAGAAATTATTTTTTGGCTAATGGTATAAGAGTACCAATTAATTTAGAAATTATTGGCTCAACTAAGCTTGACATAAAAAGTGATGTTAAAAGCTATGGAATTAATTCATCATTAGTTGAAATAAATTTAGAGGTTGCCATAAAAATGCAAATTATGGTTCCCTTTCAAAGAGAACAAATTGATTTGGTTTATAATATTCCCTTAGCTATGGAAATAATTAATAGTGATGTTCCATTTGTTTTAAGCAATTAAAAAAATATTTCCTTAATTTATCTAGATATGGTATAATTGTTATAGAACGTTTTATTCTTAATTAAAGATGTGGTGATATAATGGTAATAAGTTGTAAAAAAGGCTTTTATGAAATTATAAAAAATCATAAAAATGCTTTTGATTTAGCAAAGTTTGAAGAATGCTATATAGAGGAATGCTTTGATAAATATCCTTATATAGTTGGAGATATTAGTGATAATATTTTAAGATTAAAGGGCTTTTCAGGCGATAATAGAAAAGATAATTATATAGGTAGAGTAGAGGATTATATTGAAGAATCATGTGCTTTTAGATGTCCTCATTATATTCTAAAAAGAATAAATAAGGATGAATATGATAAGCTTTTATTAGAAAATAAGCCTATGCCTATGGACTATGATGATACTCCTAAAGCTATGGAAAAGGTTCCATTTGATAAGGATAGTCTAGTACTTGAAAGTACTGCTAAAACTAAATCAAAAATAATTATTGATTTAGCAAGACAAAATAAGATTACTCTTGGTACAATCCCTGATAGCCTTAAGGAATCTATTAATAAGGATAGCAAGGAAAATACCGTAAAGGAGCAAAAGGAAGTTACTTATTATTCTTCATCTAGTGAGGATTTTGATCCTACTAAGATTAATAATAAATTTGCAAATAAGAATAATAAAAATAATAATAACAATAATAATGCAAATAATAAAAATAAGGATAATAAAGGTAATTATCGTAATAATAAGAACAATAGAAATAATAACAATAAGAAGAAAACTGAAGGCAATATAGAAAGAAGTAATAAAAATGGAAAATAATGAAAGTGTTGTTAATCAAATTACAGCAATTTTAGATAGATTACGCCCTTATTTAAATGGTGAGGGTGGAGACTTAGAATTTGTTAAATTTGAAGATGGAATAGTATATGTAAGAATGCTTGGTGCTTGTCAGGGCTGTATGATGCAGGATGATACACTGAAGGATGGTATTGAAGCAATTCTTATGGAGAATGTTCCAGAAGTATTAGAGGTTAGAAATGTTGGTGATTCTTATGATGAGGGCGATGTTAAGTAGCATTGGTGACACAGAAACTCTTAGAGCAATTGAGGTAATGATATTAAGCTCAATATCTTTATTTTCTTGTCAGCTTTTAAAGGCTATTATATTTTCAATAAAAGAAAAAAAATTAGATATTAAGATGTTATTTACTACAGGAGGATTTCCTTCAAGCCATACATCTACAGTAACAACAATGGTAGTTTCTATTGCCATCTTTCAAATTACTGATTCTGGTAAGATTGATTATGTTTTTGCAGTTGCCTTTATAGTGGCACTTATTATAATTCATGATGCCTTTGGTGTAAGATATGAAGCCTCAAAGCATGCGGCTATTTTAAATAAAATGGTTGAAAATGAAACATTGGAAGAAAAAAAGAAGCTTGGCTTTGGTAAAAAAGGTTATTTAAAGGAATTACTTGGACATAAAAAAACTGAAGTATTCGCTGGAGCAATCTATGGATTTTTAATTTCCTTGTTGGCTTTCTTATTACATTAATATTAAGTAATGAAATGGACTTGAATGTCCATTTTTTTTGCATTGTTGAGGTTTCTTTTAAAATATGCTATAATGACGATAAGGTAATTAGTGATTAGAAGGAATTAAAATGGAAAATTTGGTAATTAGAAAAGCAACAAAAAATGATTTAAATTTAATTTATGAATTAATAAACGGCTTGGCTCTTTATGAAAAAAGGCCTAATGATATGACAGGAACTATTGATATGCTAGGCTATTGGCTTTTTGATAAAAAGGTAGCAACAGCAATTATAGCAGAAATCAAAGGAGTGGCTATAGGTTATGCTATATATTATCCTGTTTTTGCTTCTTTTTCAGCAAAGGCTAATATTCATATAGAGGATCTATTTATAAAGCCAGAGTATCGTAATCAAGGATATGGAAAGATATTCTTTTATAAATTAGTAGAAGTAATAAAAGATGAAGGATATTATAAATTGGAATGGAGTTGTCTTGATTGGAATACTCCTTCAATTGAATTTTATAAAAGAATCGGGGCAACACAAAATTGTGGAAGAGTTTATTTTGAATATTTACCTAAAATTAATTAGAATGTATAACTAACAAAATAATTTTTTGATTAAATAATGGACTTTAGGGTCCATTTTTTCTTTTGTGAAATCAAACTGAAATATTTTTTTATTTGGGTTTTTTGATTGAAAATAAAAAATAGATATGTTAGTATATCCTAGAAGAAGAAGGAAAAAGAGGGAAAAGTATTAATATGAAGAAAAAATTATTAATTTCATTGTTAGCGCTTTCAGGAGTAGCTGCTTTAGCAAGCTGTGGTGAAAATGATAAGCCTAACAGTACAACAAGTAGTGGAAGTGCTATGTCTATAGAGTCATCAAAGAGCACTCCTAGTAAATCAAGTGAGAGTAGCAAGTCTACTCCAAGCAGCACACCTGCTCCAGCTCCAAGTAGCTCTAGTAGTCCTAGTAGTGCACCTACTCCAAGTACAAGTAGCACTCCAAGTACTCCTACTCCAAGTACACCTAGTGAAACTACAAGCTCTAGTGTTGAAGTAAAGGCTAAGGTTACATTTGATGTTGATGGAGAAAAAGATGAGGTTCAAGTAGATAAAGGTAATACTGTTACTAAGCCTTCAGATCCAGTTAAGGAAGGATATGTATTTGTTGGTTGGTTTAATGGTGAAGAAGAATTTGATTTTAGTACACCTATTCTTACTGATGAGGTAAATCTTGTTGCTAAATTTAGAGAATTAACTAATAGAGAATTATTCTATAAGGATGGCGAGGTTTTGTATTATTCTGAATTTGATGAGGATTCTGATGTTACCTATTCAACTAATGGAGGCGAAGGATTAACAGGCTTTGCTCAAAATGGTACTACTAAGGAAAATTTACCATTTAGTGATGTGAATGTTGTTAATATCGCAAATGGAAGATTAAATTTAGTAGATATTGATACTACTATCACAACATACGCAAGTATCGATGTTAATGATGTTTATCTTGATAAGGTTACATTTGTATGTGATTTAATACCAGGTAAGGTAGCAGGTAAATGGAGCATGGTAACTTTTGTTGATGCAAATGGAAGTGAATTTGCATCAATAAGAACTACATCTGATAAGAAGCTTGGCATGAGAGTTGCTGGTGTAGAGCCTACAACTGGTGTTGCTTACACTGAAAATCAAAGTATGAGGGTTGTTGTTGTTATCGATTTATGTGAAGGTATTGTAGCTGCAACAATTGATGGTACCGCAATTGCAAGTGATGCAAAAATTAATGTAGATAATTTTAGTGGTGTTAAGTTTGGTACTGCTAAGGATGCAAGAAATTTAAGTCTTGATAATGTTGGTATTAAAAAGGAAGCTTGCTCTTTAGAAACTGCTAAGACTAAAATGAAGGCTAATGCAAATGCTATTTATGAAGCATATGATTTTACTAAATATCAAGCTAATCAAGAAAATATAACTAATGCTTATAATCAAGCTAATACTACAATTGATGAGGCAAATACTATTAATGAGGTTAGAAATGCTTTAGAGGCATTTAAGGAAGCTTTAAAGGCTTATTTATCAGATGAAGAAATAGCTTTTAACGATTCTAAGATTGCAGCTATTGAAGAGGTTAGCAGCTATTTAGATGCTAATAATTATACTTATAGTATTGATTTGGTTAATGAAAAGATTAATGCTGCTAGAGATAAAATTACTAATGCTACAACTTCTGAGCTAATTAATGAAATTGTTACTAGCGTTAAAGCGGAATTAGATGAAATTCCAAATGATACTACGTATTTAGTTAATTTAAAGGCTGAATGTAAGACTAATCTTGAAAATCAAATTGATTCCCATTTAGAAACTGCAGGCTTTGCTGAAAAGATAGCTGAATATAAAGCTATTATAGATTCTAAGACAACTAAGGATGAAGTAATTGAAGCATATAATACAATAAAGCTAGAGATTGAAGAGATTCCTAGTGATATAGATCGTGCTCAAGCTAAGCGTAATGAAGCATTAATTGAGCTTTATGGTACAACAAATGAGTTTAGTGAAGACTTATTAACAAGCGAAGGCAATGGCTATAGAACTTCTGATATACTTGCTTTAAAGGATGCAAATAATGATGTTTATCAATTAATTGTTAATGTTTTAATTGGAGCTAAGGAAAGACTTGGTGAAGCTTTAAAAACAAGTGATGTAAATGATGTTTTAGTTCAAATCAAAGAAGAAATTGATAATGCTATTGCTTCTACAACTAAATCAATTGAAGAGGTTAGAGAAGATGCATTAACTGAAATTAAAGATTATGCTACAGAAGAGCTTGGAAAGGATACATTTAATGATTTTGCTAAATTAAGCGAGGCTATTAATGCTTCAGATAATGTAGCAGTTATTAATCAAATTGTTCTTGATGGCAAGGATATTGTTAATGTTTTAAAATATATTTCTTCTAAGGGTGCAGAGGTTGAAGAGGCATTTAATACCTATGAGGATGCTTCTTATAAAGCATTTGCTAGCTCAGTTGCCCAAGGATTCTATGAAGAAGAATTTGCAATTTTATTAGCTGAAGAAGGAAGATATGCTTATGATGTTGATAAAACTACTGCAAATATTGATACTATTGTAGAATTCTATAAGACAAATAAGGCTAAATTAGTTAAGGATACTACTGAGTTTATTGATGAATATTTTAATAAATTTACAAATGCTCAAAATGAAACTGTTGCAGCATGTGTTACTAATTTAACTACATTTAAGGAAGGCCTTGCTACTTCTATGTATGTTGCTAATTTTGCTCAAGCTAAAAATGAAGAAGCAATTGCTACAGCATTTACTAATGCTACAGTTGATATTAATAGCATTATGGATGATGCAAATAATTTAACATTTGAAGCTACTATTTATATAACTTCTACTATTTCATCTAAATATAGTGTTAAATATGGTGAAAAAATAAATCTAGACGCTATTAATAAAGAATATAAAGCTAAAAATATATTAGTTGAAGGCTTATATTTAAATGCTGAACTTAATGAAGCATTTGATTTAAAAACAGCATTCTATGATATGTCTGAAAGCTATACATTATATGCAAAAGCATATGATATAAATGTTGAAACAACAACTGAAAATTATGGCTTTATAAATCCTACAGCTCTTCCAGCAAGTGATGATGTATTCACATATACATGGAATGCTACTAAAGCCAAGACTGAAAGTAAAAAGTTTACTGATACAGATGGAACAGCTTTGACTAACGCAATCAAAACTGGTGGAAAAGCTCAAATTGATAACAACATTAAAGTAACACTTACTGCTAAATCAACTATAAGAGTGGTTTTCTATTCTGGAGGCTCTAGTAGTAGAAGCGTATTTATTGGTAAGAGTGCTTCAAGTACATTAGATTCAACTATTGCATCTGCAACATCAACTAGTACTAAAGATTTACAAGTATTAGAGGTTGAACTTGCAGCTGGTGAATATTATGTTAATTTTAACAATAGTGTTGGTATTTCAAGACTACAAGCAATTGTAAAAGTTGAAAAGACAACAGTATATAATTCTTTAGATGTAACTAATGTTAAAACAGAATATGCTAGTGGAGATGCAATTGATTTAGCTGGCTTAAAGGCTAATAAGATAATTGGTGATGTAACATCTTTAGTTGATTTAACAAAAGAAGAAATGGCTAAGGTTACTTATAGCCTTACTAATGAAGCAGGAGAGGTAGCAACAGAGCTTATTACTGGTAGATATAAGGTTAGTGTTAAATTTATGAATATTACTACTGTAGAATTCTGGATTACAGTTTTATAATTCAATTATGTTTATGAAGCAATCATTTGGTTGCTTCATAAATTGCTTTTAGAAAAAAAGAAGAGGTATTAAATAAATGAAAGTAAAAAATAAAATTGTAGGAGCTATATTAGTTTTAAATGGTGCTTTAACTTTGGCATCATGTGGTGAGAAACCAAAGCCATCTGATAGTATTGGGTCAATTGGTAATGTAACGGAAAGCACAAAGCCAAGTGAAAGTTCAAGTAGTAAGCCAAGCGAGAGTTCTACTACAAAGCCAAGCGATAGCTCAACAACGAAACCAAGCGATAGCTCAACAACGAAACCAAGCGATAGTTCAAGTAGTAAGCCAAGTGAAAGTGATCCTTTATTAAGCGTTAAGACAAATGCTATAAATGAGGTTAAAGCTTATGCTGATGATGCTTGGGCTAGTATTTATAATAATGAAACAAGAAAAGAAATAACTAATATTAGTGATAAAGCTTCAGATGCTATAAATGCAGCAACTACAGAGGATGCAATTACAAAGCTTGTTAGCGATGCTAAGGCTGATATGGATGATAAGGTTAATATTTTAAAGGAAACATTATTTAAGGTTAAATTTTCTGGTGAAACTGAGGTTAGCGTTAAATATGCAAACAAGGTAACAGAAATTACTCCTGCTCCTCGTAGTGGCTACGAATTTGTTGGTTGGTATCAAAACGCAAGTCTTACTACTAAATTTGATTTTAATAATCTAATATATGATAATATTATTTTATATGCTAAGTGGATTAAAGAAGGTGCAGGTAGTGATGCTCCTCTAAATGCTTCTGGTAGCGTAAGTAAAGAGGGTAGTGTTGCTGTTAGGGAGGTTAGTGGTAATAGTGAATCTGCCTACATTAAATTCCTTAAAACATCTGGTGAAGAATATAATATTTATTTAAAGGGCCAAAACGATGCTGACTACCGTTTACTTGATGAATCAATGGTTTATCAAAGAAGCGTTGATTCATCTACAATACGTGCTGATATTTTAGGTATCAGTGCTGGTAATTATAGTGTTATGATTGCTCCTAAATCTAGTGATACTAATCCAACAATATGTGATATTGCCGTTATTGCTTATGATAGAAGCGGTTATGCGCACTTTAATTATACTAGTGGTGTTGGTGCTTATAATGATGATGGTACCTTAAAGGATAATGCTGTTGTTTTATATGTTACTGATGAAAATAAGAATAGTGTTGAATTAAGCTATAAAGGAACTACTGTAAAGGGTATTGGTAATATTTTGAATTCTGTAGGTGCTGATGTTGGCGGTGGCAAATGTGCAAATGGTGGTACTGCTAATAGTAATGCAGGAATTATTAAAAAGCTAGGTGAAGATAATATTCCACTAGTTGTTCGTTTTGTAGGATGCGTTTCTAATAGTGGCTTAAAGAAAAAGGGCGTATTTGATGCCGCAAGTACTCCCCAAATTGAAGGATTAACAATTTACAATTCTACCGGTAATGGTGGTACTGCTGGTGATAATGGCCATATGGCTCGAATTAAGTCTGGTAAGGATATAACTCTGGAAGGTGTTGGTAGTGATGCCATTATTGATGGCTGGGGCTTCCATTTTATGGCTGAAAGTTCAAGTCCAAAGCTTGGAAAGAGCTTTGAACTTCGTAATGTTACCTTCATCAATACTCCAGAGGATGCAGTTGGTATGGAGGGCGTTCAGGTATCTGCCAATGCTTCTAGTGAATTATCAGCTAGTGTTGAAAGATGTTGGATTCATAATAATGAATTCTATGGTCCAACAATTAGTAACGCAGCTGAGGGTGATAAGAGCGAGGGCGATGGGTCTTGTGATTTTAAGCGTGGTCAATATTTGACTGTTAGTTATAATTATTTTGAAGGCTGTCATAAAACTAATCTTGTAGGTTCATCTGATTCCTCATTACAATATAATTTGACCTATCATCATAATTATTGGAAGCTATGTAAGGCAAGAGGCCCATTAGCAAGAAGAGCTAATATTCATATGTATAACAACGTTTTTGAAGGTCAAACTGATTATGCTGTTAATACGAGAGCAGACTCTTATATCTTTACAGAATATAATTTGTTCTATACCTGTAAAAATCCTTTTAGAGTTGATGGTGGTGCAATTAAGAGCTATAATGATTCAGTTTCTAGTGCCCTATATCAAAAGGGTGGCCAAACCGTGGTTGAAAGCAAGGATCAAATTGTAGCAAATAACTGTAAATTTATAGCTAAAAATATTGATTATAGTAAATTTGATACGGATTCAACATTATCATATATTCCATCTGGGGATTATGAGCTTCAAACAAATGTTACTGAAGCAAGAATGGTTATTAAGGCTTATGGTGGTGTAAGAAAGGATAATCCTGTTGCAGTTAAGAATGTAGCGATGAGTGATTTATCTTATTTACCAAAGAGTGTTAATCCTAATAAGATTACTACGATGCCAACGACTCTTACTCCTGGTAAGATAAGCAAGACTGTTTACGCATTTACACTTACAAATTCTGCTAAGGTTACTATTAGCTATGCAAGTGATGATTTCACTACTACAGGTGTTCTTGTTAATGAAGCAGGTGTTTGCTTATTAACTGCTAGTGGAAGTGTAACATTAGAGCCTGGTACTTATATGATTCAGCCAGTTAATTTCCAACCTGGTGATAGTGCTGAGATGACTAGTGCTACATTTAAGGAAATTACTATTAATTCTATTAGCTTTGAAAAATATGATTCTGATCAATATAATCAAAAGCTTTTAGCTAAATTTAATGAAGCTATGGATAAGGTTTTAGAAGGTGAAATCTTCTATAATGATAAGAGTAAAGAAATAATTGTAGATGCTATGAATGCTTATGATGCTTTAAATGATGAATTAAAGGTAAGTGTTGAAGAATTGTATCAAAAGCTTTTAACAGCAAAGGGTCAATATATTGCAAATGGTATTGGCTATGTTAGAAATTTAATTATTGCAATTGGTACGGTTAATGAGGAAAGTGGGACACAGATTGCTTTAGCAAGAAGTGAATATAATAAGCTAATTGAATTTGATTCAAGTATTGTTGTTGATAATTATGATAGATTAGTTGCAGCTGAAGATGAGTTTGCTACATATGCTGTAACATCATGTATTAATAAAATTAAGGCAATAGGTAATGTTAGCTTAGATAGTAACGAAGCAATTAATTTAGCCTTAAATGAATATAATGCCCTATCTAGTGATGATAAAGCTAAGGTCACAAATTATGCTGATTTAGAGGCTGCTATAAATGAATATCATATTTTAAAGAATGTTAATGATTTTATGTCTATTTTAAATGGTGAAGCAAGTGCTCAAGAAAAAATTCAAAGCTATAATGCATTAACAAATGAGGAAAAGGCTAGACTTGATAATGAAACTCTTAACTCAGTTTCTAATTTGAAGGTTAATTATACAATTTCCTTAATTGCTGATATTGGTGAAGTAAATCCAAATTCAAGTGCTAAGATTTCTAAAGCTAGAAATGCTTATGATAGCTTAACAGATGAAGAAAAGGCTAAGGTTACAAATTACGATATTCTTGTAAAAGCTGAAAATGATTATAATGATGTTGCTGTTGAACATGAGATAGTAAGCTTTGGTGGTAGTGGTGAAGCATTTAGTGAAGAAAAATTTACCTTAACTAATGCAAACTCTGGTACTACATCAGGAGCAAGCCAAGTACATAGTGGTAACCCAGTTATCATAGTTTCTAAGTTTAAAATTAGTGGTTTATCAAAAATTATTGTTAATGCATCATTTGGTGATAAGGGTTCTTCAAATGTTGAGGTTTTCTATTCTCTTGATGGCACTAATTATGTATCACTTGGAAGTAAGAAAGCATCAAAGAATAATGCTGCAACTGAGTTAGAATTTGCCCCAGCAAGCTATATTGAGGGTGAGGTTTATATTAAGATTGTTGCCTCATGCTCAAAGGGAAGTAGTAATGCTAAGGCAATTACAATAAATAGTGTTAAGATTTATGGTTATGGTTCAATGAAAAATGAATAATTAGTAAGGGAAGCTTAGCTTCCTTTATTAATTTAATGATAAAAACAAAACAAATCTTTCTATTTTTTGTTTGTTGTAGTATAATTATATTAATGGAGGTTTATGACGATGGAAAAATATTTAAATTTAGATATTTCTGGTGCTAGAAAATTTTATACAGAAGAAGAATATACTAAAGCTAGCCAAAGAATTGCTAAGGCATATCAGGTATTATTAAGTAAAGAGGGAGCAGGAAATGATTATTTAGGTTGGTTAGACCTACCTATGACCTATGATCATCGTGAGGTATGTAGAATTAAACAGGCTGCAGGTACTATTCAAGAAAACTCAGATGTTTTACTTGCAATTGGTATTGGCGGATCTTATCTTGGTGCTAGAAGTGCTATAGAAATGCTTAAACGCTATTTCAATCAAAAGGGCGTAGAGGTTATCTTTGTTGGTAATCAAATTAGTGGTACTTATGTAAGCCAACTAATAGATTATTTAAAGGATAAGGATTTTTCAATTAATGTAATTTCTAAGTCTGGTACAACAACTGAGCCAGCAATTGCTTTTAGAATTTTTAAGGAACTTTGTGAAAAGCGTTATGGTAAGGATGGAGCAAGAAAACGTATTTTTGCTACAACTGATAAGGCTAAGGGAGCTTTAAAGACACTTGCTGATACTGAAGGATATCAAACATTTGTTGTTCCTGATGATGTTGGTGGAAGATATTCAGTTTTAACTCCAGTAGGATTACTTCCTATTGCTGCTGCTGGTATTGATATTGATGAAATGCTTAAGGGAGCAAAGAAAGCATATTTATATTATCAAAATGCTAATATTGAAGAAAATGAAGCATTAAAATATGCTCTTGTTCGTAATATTATGAATGAACAAGGAAAGAAAATTGAGCTTCTTGTTAATTATGAGCCTAAGCTTAATTATTTCTCAGAATGGTGGAAGCAATTATTTGGTGAAACAGAAGGTAAGGATGGTAAAGGAATTTTTGTTGCCTCTGCATCATTCTCTACTGATCTTCATTCACTTGGTCAAATGATTCAGCAGGGTCAAAGAAATTTATTTGAAACAGTTTTAAATGTAGTTGAGCCTGAAGAAAATGTTACAATTGAGGCTGATAAGGATAATCTTGATGGTCTTAATTTCCTTGCAGGTAAGACAATGGATTATGTAAACAAAATGGCTATGAAGGGTACAATGCTAGCTCACGTTGATGGTGGAGTTCCAAATATTAGAATTGATATTCCAAATATTAGTGCCTTTACATATGGTTATTTAGTTTATTTCTTTGAAATGGCTTGTGGAACAAGTGCTTATGCTCTTGGTGTTAATCCATTTAATCAACCTGGTGTAGAAGC
>CALCWU010000168.1 GCA_937905855.1 uncultured Mollicutes bacterium | reverse complement strand
TCAAGGCTAGAACTAGAAAGAAAAACTGAGGATATTATAAGAGCTCATATGGAAGGTTCAAATGATGATGAATTTTTAAGCAGAATGAGAGCAATTCAAAACAATCGTAATTCACAAATAATTATGTTATGTGAAATGTATGTTTCATTAAGAAGTATAAAAAGCTATAAAAAAGCTTTTAACCATAGAGTTTCTATGGAAAGATTAACTAATGAATATCGCGTTTATTATGATGCTGATATTTTTGATAGATTTGTTAAATTTCAAGATGATTTTGAAAAAATATATGATGAAAGCTAGGAGGAATAAAAATGAATCATAAAATTTATAAAACACAAGGTGTTTGTTCAAAACAAATCGAATTTGATTATGAGGATGGTAGAGTTTATAACGTTAAGTTTTTAGGAGGCTGTCCTGGAAATTTAAAGGCTATATCTAAGCTTGTTGATGGTGCAAAGATGGAAGATGTAGTTAAAATTTTGGAAGGTAATACATGTGGTAATAGACCTACATCATGTGCTGATCAATTAACAAAGGCTTTTAAGGAGGTATTATAATGTCAAAATTTTTTACAAGTGAATCAGTTACGGAAGGACATCCAGATAAAATTGCTGACCAAATTAGTGATGCCGTATTGGATGATATTTTAAAAAACGATCCAAATGGTCGTGTTGCCTGTGAAACAATATGTACCACAGGTCTTGTTGTAGTTTTTGGTGAAATTACAACTAATCATTACGTTGATGTACAAAAAATTGTTCGTGAGACAGTAAGAAAGATAGGATATACAAGAGGTAAGTATGGCTTTGATGCTGATAATTTAGCAGTTTTAGTGGCAATTGATCCACAATCACCAGATATCGCTCTTGGTGTTGATGAAACAACAAATCATGAGCAAGGTGCTGGAGATCAAGGAATAATGTTTGGCTATGCCTGTAATGAAACAAAGGAATATATGCCACTTGCAATTTCTTTAGCTCATAAGCTTGCTAAGAGATTAACAGATGTTAGAAAAAATAAAATTTTAGATTATTTACGTCCTGATGGAAAAACTCAGGTTACAGTTGAATATAATGATGATGGTAGTGTAAAGAGAGTTGATACTATTTTAATTTCAACTCAGCATTCTCCAGAGGTTAGCTTAGAGGATCTTTCAAGAGATGTTAAAAAATATGTTGTAGATGAGGTTGTACCTCAATCATTAGTTGATGAAAATACTAAATATTTATTTAACCCAACAGGTAGATTTGTTGTTGGTGGTCCAGCTGGAGATAGTGGTCTTACAGGTAGAAAAATAATTGTTGATACCTATGGTGGTGCAGCATCACATGGTGGTGGAGCATTTAGTGGTAAGGATCCATCAAAGGTTGATAGAAGTGCTTCATATATGGCAAGATATATTGCTAAAAATATTGTTGCTGCTGGTCTTGCTGATAAGATACAACTTCAATTATCTTATGCAATAGGTGTTGCTCACCCAACATCAATTTTGGTTGATAGCTTTAATACAGCAAAGGTTTCTGAGCGTGAAATTGAAAAAGCAATCGAAAAAATATTCCCTTTAACTCCAAGTGGAATTATTAAACATTTAGATTTAAAGCGCCCAATTTATGAGCAAACTGCTGCTTATGGTCACTTTGGACGTGAAGATTTAGATTTACCTTGGGAAAAATTAGATAAGGTTCAAGAATTAAAAAATTATTTTAATCTTTAAAAAATTGTGAAAAAAATATGAATTATCTATTTTTTGGCAAAAACTTGTGATATAATTATCATAGATAGCCATAAAAGGTAAAGTTTAATAAGGAGGACATACAAATGTTTTTAATTGGACAAGGAGCTTTGATTGGTCTTGTTATAGCAGCTATTGTCGTTCTAGTAATAGTTTTAATTGTTAGTTGGTATATTTCTGTTAGAAATAGCTTTGTAAGAATGCTAGTAGATATCGACAATTCTTCATCAAGAATTGATGTATATTTAACTAAGAGATTTGATTTATTAACAAAGATGCTAGATACAACAAAGGGTTATATGAAGCATGAGCATGATACATTAACTGATGTTATTTCTATGAGACAACCAGCAAGCAATGCATCTATGAAGGATAAATCAGAATTTAACAATCAAATGACAGAAGCTGCAAAGCAAATTAATTTAGTTGTTGAACGTTATCCAGAATTGAAGGCAAGTCAAGTGTTTATGAAGCTTCAAGGTAGCATTGAAGAGGTTGAAGAAAATCTTCAGGCTGCAAGATCTACTTACAATTCTAATGTAGCAATTTATAACAAGAAGATTGCTGTATTCCCTAGCAGTATTGTTGCTGGTAGCAAGTTTACAAAGCGTGATTTCTTTGAAGCTGAGGCCTCAAAGCGTCAAGATGTTAAAATGGAATTTTAGTAATTAGGTATGTAGCTATAAGCCACATACCTTTTTTATGGAGGAACTTATGAATAACGAGATTGAAAAACTAGAAGCTGAACGAAAGGATGTTTATTCAAAAACTAGGATAACTATGCCTATAGGAACAGTTTTAGGTATCGTAGGATTAATTTTGCTTTTTACAGACACAATTAGTGTTTTAGGATTTATCTTATTAGCAATTGGCATTATTTTAATTGCTGCTGCTCAATCAAGAATTAAGAAATTCGGTAAAAAATATAAAGAAAATGTTGTAAGTGCCTTAGTTAAAGAAACATTTGGTGCTGATGCTATTTATAATCCTGAAGGAATGATTAATATTTCATCAGTACTTCATCCTGGTTTTTTTATGAAGCCTGATCGTTATCATGGTGAGGATTATATTAAATCAAGCTATGACGATGTTTTATTTGAGGTTAGTGATGTAACATTAGAGGAAAAAATTGAAACAACTGATTCTAAGGGACATAGAACAGTAACATATCGTCCTTATTTTAATGGTAGATTTTTTATTTTTGATTTTAATAAGGATATGAATAAGACTTTATATATTTTACCTGGTAAGCAAAAAAGAAATGGTTTAGTAAAGTTTGAAACTGAAAGCATCGCCTTTAATAAAAAATATTCAGCCCTTGCTGAACTACAAGAGGATGGCTTTTATATTTTAACACCTAAGATGATCGATAGAATTTTAGCTTTATCTGAATTGTATAAGGGACAGCAATTTTATGCCTTTTTAGGTGGTAAGCTATATGTCGCTATTAATAATGTTAATTCCTTAGAGATAAATGTAAAAAAGCCACTAAATGATGAAACGCTTAAGAAAACTAGAGGTGATTTGAATATCGCTCCAGCAATTATTAATGAATTTGGATTAAATAAATCTAAATTCACAGTTGAAAAGGAAGTCGAACCAAATGTACCGAAGGAAAAAGATAGCGTTGATGAAATAATTGATAAAATAGATGAAAAAGTGGATTAATGAATATTTAATTATATTAAAGGAAAAATGGTTAGAAATTCTAATAATTTGTGGTGGCTTAGTAGCTTATTCATTATTGTTTAGTTTTGTTTTTAAAGATGTTCCAGCCTGTATTTATAAACAGATATTTGGCATTCCTTGTCCTGGATGCGGGATTACGAGAGCTTATCTTTGTCTTTTTCATTTAGATATAAAGGGAGCATTTCATTATCATCCATTATTTTGGCTATTGCCTATTATTGCATTTGTAATAATTTTTAATAAGCATAGAAGAGTTAATAAAATTTTTTGCTCACCATATTTTTGGATAATTTGTTCAATTTTATATTTAGCATTATACATTTATAGATTAATTTATGTTTATCCTAATCCACCAATGGAGTATTATCCTTTAAATTTAATAGAAAGAATATTGAGACATTTTTAGTAAAATTGTCTCTTTTTTTGTATTATTATAGGTGATGAGATGTATATGCTGTAATCAGGAATTTTATGTTAGTCGAAGGTTAAATAATCTATTTAGGAGGGATAACGAATATATATGTAACAAATGTAAGCCTAAAGTTATTAAGCTTGATATGACAACCATAGTTGTTGAACAAAATGACATTAATATTTATATTGTAGGCGATGATAATATTAATAAATATGCCTATGATTATGCATATTTATTAGAAATGCTTATAAATAGAGGTGACATAGTTATCATATATGACTATTTTTATTTGAATGATTCGACATATAATATTATTAAATATCATACTATGGCAAATCCTAATAAAAAAGTTGTTGTAATATGTCATAAAGTGAAAATATAGTCGGATTTTTTGTTATGATTTTTATTGAAAAATATAACACTTAATTTTATAATATGGTCATTAGGAGGTATAAAAAAATGTTAGTAGGAAAAGTTAAGTGGTTTAACAATGAGAAAGGATATGGTTTTATAGTTAAGGAAAATTATGATGATATTTTCGTTCACTATAGTCAAATTCAGGATGATGGCTTTAAAACACTTAGTGAAGGTCAATTAGTTGAATTTGATTTAATTGTTGGCGACAAGGGATTGCAAGCACAAAATGTTTATAAAAAGTAAGTAAAGTAATTGAAAACGCTTTTAAAAAATGCTATAATACTATTGTAGAAAAACAAAGTAAAGGAGTGACTTTTTATGAAAGTTGAAGTTTTAGGAAAGAATGGTTTTACACCATCTGAGGCAAATCGTGAGTATGCGGAATTAAAGCTTTCTAAGATTGAAAATTTCTTAGATGATACTTCTGATGTAACGGCTCGCGTTGTTTGCAAAATTTATAAGGAAGGTCACAAGGTAGAGGTTACAATTCCAGCTAAGGGCTTAATTTTAAGAGCTGAAGCTCTAGCACCACATTTGAATGTAGCAATTGACCAGGTTGTTGATAAGCTACTAGGACAAATTAGAAAATATAAAACTAGAATGTCTCGTCGTGGTAAGGAAGGTATTCGTAGCCAGGAGGCTCCAAGTGCTACTGAAGAGCTAGGTGAGGTTGTTAGACAAAAGAATTTAGAGCTAACACCTATGTCTAGAGAGGAAGCAATTGAGCAAATGGAATTACTTGGTCATAATTTCTTCGTTTATTTAGATAAGAATTCACATAAGGTAAATGTTGTGTATTTGCGAAATGATGGTAATTATGCTGTAATCGAAACAAAATAATTTATTTTGTAGTATCTGCTTTAATGGCAGGTACTTTTTTTCTTGAAAAATCGTGATAAATGTGATATCATTTAAAATGTATTATTGTACAATGAGAGGTATTAAAATGGGTTTTATTAAAAATATGTTTGACTCAGGTCGAAAAGAATATAAACGTTGTGAAAAATTAGCTCGAAAGGTTTTTGCTTTAGAGCCAGAAATTCAAAAATTAACTGATGATGAGTTAAAGGCGAAGACACCTTATTTTAAAGAATTATTAAAAACAGGTAAAACCTTGGATGATATTTTAGTTGAAGCTTATGCTGTTGTTCGTGAGGCAGCATATCGTGTTACTGGAATGAAGCCATTCTTTGTTCAGGTAGCTGGTGCTATTGCTATTCATGGTGGAAATATTGCTGAAATGAAAACTGGTGAAGGTAAAACCTTAACTGCTGTTATGCCAGCATATTTAAATGCGCTTGCTGGTCTTGGTGTTCATATTGTTACTGTAAATGAATATCTTGCAAAGCGTGAAACAGATGGACCTATCGGCGAGATTTATCGTTTTTTAGGATTAAGTGTTGGCTTGAATCTAAGAGATATTTCAAGAGAAGAAAAAAGACAGGCTTATGATTGTGATATTTTGTATTCTACAAACTCTGAGCTAGGTTTTGATTATTTAAGAGATCATATGGTTGTTTTTAAAGAGGATATTGTTCAATCAAGAGGCTTAAATTTTGCAATTATTGATGAGGTCGATTCAATTTTAATTGATGAAGCAAGAACTCCACTTATCATTAGTGGTGGTGAAAGAAATAATGCTAATTTATATATTCAAGCTGATACATTTGCTAAAAGATTAGCTGATGATGATTACGAAATTGATATTGAAACAAAAACTATTACCCTAACACCATCAGGAATTGAAAAGGCTGAGAAATTTTTTGGTGTTTCTAATATTTATGATATTCAGTATGTAAGTGTTGTTCACCATATTCAAAACGCTTTAAGAGCTAACTATATTTTCCATAATGGCGTTGAATATTTAGTTCAGGATGGAGAAGTTGTAATTGTTGACCAATTTACAGGACGTGTTTTAAAGGGACGTCAGTATTCTGAGGGCTTACATCAAGCAATTCAAGCTAAAGAAAATGTAGAAATTAAAAAAGAAACTGTTACAGTTGCAACTATTACCTACCAAAATTTCTTTAGAATGTATAAGAAGCTTGCTGGTATGACTGGTACTGCTAAAACTGAGGAAGAGGAATTTAGAGATATCTATAATATGTATGTTGTAGAGGTTCCTACTAATAGACCAGTTATTAGACAAGATATGCCTGATTATCTATTTATTAAGGCTGAGGATAAGTTTAATGCTTTAATTGAGGAAATAAAAGAACGTCATGCAAAAGGTCAACCAATTCTTGTTGGTACAATAAGTGTAGATGTTTCAGAGCATGTATCAAGCCTTCTTAAGAAGGAAGGAATTAAGCATGAGGTATTAAATGCCAAAAATAATGAACGTGAGGCTGAAATTATTTCTCATGCTGGTGAAAAGGGGTCAGTAACAATTGCTACCAATATGGCTGGACGTGGTACTGATATTAAGATTGATGATGAGGTAAGAGAGCTTGGTGGACTTTGTGTACTTGGTACTGAGCGTCACGAATCAAGACGTATTGATAACCAATTAAGAGGACGTTCTGGTCGTCAAGGAGATCCAGGCTTTACAAGATTTTATATTTCAACTGAAGATGATTTACTAATGCGCTTTGGTGGTGATTCATTTAAAAATAGACTTGAATGGATTATTAAGATGAATGCTGATGGTGATTTAACAAAGCCACTTGAAAGTAAAATGTTTACTAAGGTTGTAACAAATGCCCAAGAGCGTATTGAGGGTAATAACTTTGATACTCGTAAAAATGTTTTAAAATATGACGATGTAATGCGTAGACAAAGAGAGCTTTTCTATAGTGAGCGTACTGAAGTAATAACTAGAGATAGCATCGAAGATTTAGCTTTAAATATGCTTCATAAAGCTATTGAGGATGTTGCCTATTCACATATGAAGCAAGTTGGTAATAATAAATATGATATAGATGATGATGCAATTTGTAATGTATTTAATACAGAATTCTTTGGTGGACCTGTTTTAAGTGTAGATATAATCAAAACTAAGGATGATAATGAGATAGTTGAATATATAATGGCTGAGGCTACTAAGAGATTATATGAGAAGAAGGATAATTTCCCTAAAGAGGTATATGAGGAATTCTTAAAGGTTGTTGTTTTAAGAGTTTTAGATACATTCTGGCAAAAGCATATTGATGATATGCAAGCTCTTCGTCAGGGTGTTGGCTTATCAGCATATGCTCAAGAAAATCCATTACAAATATATCAGGCTGAGGGTTTTAACAAGTTTGAAACTATGATGAAGAACATTAATAAAGATGTAGCTAAATATCTTATTCGTGCTCAAATTCGTGCAAATGATCATCGTGAAGAGCGTTCAGATCTTGCAACTAATGACTCTAAGGGCGGCGAGATTAAGCGTGATTCAATAAAGAATGCTATGCCAAAGGTTGGACGAAATGATCCATGTCCTTGTGGCAGTGGTAAAAAATATAAGTATTGCCACGGAAGATAGTATGATAAGACTCTGTAAAAGGAGTCTTTTTGCTAAATGGAGGAACAAATATGGAACGCTATGAAATAAATAAGTATTTTGAAGCCTTTAAGGCTAAAATAAATGATTTATATGTAGCTTTGAAAATTGAAGAAAATGAACCGGTTTTAAAAAAACTTGAAGAACAGATTGCTGATGCAAATTTTTGGTCTGACCAGGTAAATGCTAAAAAAATAATTGACGAGGCTAATAATCTTAAAGAAAAAAAGGCTGATTATGAATCATTAAAAAAAGGCTTCAATGATCTTAAGGAATTAGATGAAATTGCTTTGCTTGATGAGTCTTACATAGAAATGCTAGATGAAGAAATTGTAGCGTTTAATGAAAAACTTAATTTAATAGAAGAAAAATCACTTTTATGTGAAAAATATGACACTCTTGATTGTATATTAGAAATTCATCCTGGAGCTGGTGGAACAGAATCTATGGATTGGGCTGATATGCTTTATCGTATGTATCTAAGATTTTGTACAAAAAATAATTTTAAGGCTAAAACTATTGATTATCTTGCTGGTGAAGAGGCTGGCATTAAAAGTGTAACTATTGAGATTCATGGTAAATATGCTTATGGTATGCTTAAGGGTGAAAGAGGTGTTCATCGTTTGGTAAGAATTTCACCATTTGATGCTAATAAAAGAAGACATACATCATTTGCCAGTGTTGATGTTTATCCGATGTTTGAGGCTAATGACGATATAAAAATTAATGATGAGGATATAAAAATTGATGTATATCATAGTAGCGGCGCTGGTGGTCAAAGCGTTAATACAACTGATTCGGCTGTTAGAATTACTCATAAGCCAACTGGTATAGTTGTTACCTGTCAAAATGAAAGAAGTCAGCTAAAGAATAAAGATGTTGCGATGAAAATTCTTAAAAGTAAGCTTTTAGAGCTTGAAATTAAAAAGCATGAAGCTGAAATGAAAAATATTAAGGGTGAGCAAATGGACATTGGCTTTGGCTCTCAAATAAGATCTTATGTATTTTGCCCATACACACTTGTTAAGGATCATCGTACTAATGCGGAAATGGGTAATGTTACAGCTGTTATGGATGGGGATATAAAGATTTTTATTGATGCATATCTTAAAAAAATAGCAGGTGAAAAAAATGCTTAAAAACAAAAAATGGTATAAAAAGGCATTAGCAATATTAGAAATAACCTTAGGAGTATTTTTACTTGATTTAGGATTTTTCTTCTTTTATACTCCAGCTAATTTAGTTACTGGTGGTGGAATGGGAATTGCGTTAATAGTAAATGAAGCTTTTGGTATCCCTTCATCAATTTTTATGTATGCGTTTAATATTATAACCTTATTTTTAGGATTATTTCTTATTGGCAAAGGCTTCTTTTTAAAAACAATTTATGCTTCATTATTATCACCAACTTTACTTTTGGTTTTAGAGAAAACCTGTAATCCTGATTTCTTTTATAATAATATAACCGAAGGAAAGCTTATTATTTGTGCCTTATGCGGTGCAGTTTTAGCAGCCTTAGGACTTGGGCTATGCTTTAGAAATAATGGCTGTACTGGAGGTATGGATGTTATTCAAAAAATTTTATGTAAATATTTTCATATGCCATTATCTAAAACAATGTATTTAACAGACTGGATAGTAGTAATTATAGGTGGCTTTGGTTTTAAAGGTGCTTTTAGCTATAATATTGAGCATGTTGTTTATGGAGTTATTGCTGTTATTCTTACGGGATACATTGTTGATAATATATCAATGAATGCTAAATCAAGAAGAACGGCTTATATTATAACTACAAAGCCTGATTTAGTTAAAGAAATGATTTTTAAGGAAATTGAACGTGGTGTGACCTTGGTTGATTGTAAGGGTGGCTATACTGGAGATGATAAGACCTTAGTTATTTGTACCTTGGATAAGGATGAAAGCTATAAGCTTGCAGATTTTATCAAAGAAATAGATAACAATGCCTTTACGTTTATGTCAACAACAAGAGAAGTTGTTGGCTATTATGGAGATAGTGAAATTAAATGATTAGAGTTGTTGATTTAAAAAAAGATAAAAGTCTTTATGAGGTACATTTTGAAAATGGTGTAGCTTTAAAGGTTGATGAGGACTTTGTTGTTAAATATCGTTTAGTAAAGAATAAAGAAATTGATGATGCCATATATAAAGAAATAATTAAAGAAGCATCTTATAATTCTTATAAAAATAAATTAATTAGGTATGCAAGTACCTATTTAAAAAGTAGATATCAATATTCATTATATTTAAAGAAAATTTCTACACCAACCTGGGC
>CALCWU010000167.1 GCA_937905855.1 uncultured Mollicutes bacterium | reverse complement strand
TCCATAATTATTACCTCACGATATATTAATTATACAAAGATTAGGTGCTTGCTGCAACTTTTTTCTTGAACAATCTTTAAAAATGCGCTATTATAGTATTAATTTTTTAAGGAGTATACTATGAAGAGCAAGGAATTTACGATTTTAAGAATATTATATTTTATTCGTTATTTTGGAGATGCATTATTCTATTCATTCTTTCAAATTTTTTTATCATATAAGGGTCTAAGTGAAGGAAACATTGGAATGGTTGCATCTATAACTCCTATCACTGGAATAATTTGCAATCCCTTTTGGAACCATTTAGCAAAGGACGTTAATTCTAACAAAAAAATAATGAAATGGATAACAATAATTGAAGGTATATTTTTCTTAATAT
Source organism: uncultured Mollicutes bacterium (assembly GCA_937905855.1). GTDB lineage: Bacteria > Bacillota_I > Bacilli_A > Acholeplasmatales > Anaeroplasmataceae > CAKQDS01. The sequence continues at coordinate 9,655 of CALCWU010000167.1, read as the reverse complement.
TTATTCCTCTTAATAGATTAGAGCTTATATGCATAATTACTTGCTTAATTGCTATTGTTGGCTCACCATTTTATACTCTAATGGATGGCTTTGCTTCAACATACGTTGAACAAAATAACATTCCTTATGCCAAAATAAGAATAATGGGCTCATTAGCATATGTTTTTGGAACTATACTAGGTGGCTTTTTTATTGAAAGCTTTAACTATAAAATTACAATAATTATAGCTGCAATTATTTTTATTTTTTGTTCAATTATTATTCAGTTATTAAATCCTATTCCTGTTTATGAAAATAAAGATAATACTAAAAAAGATTATAAAGCAATTTTAAAAAACAAAAGTTTTTATTTTTATGCACTATTCTATCTCTTTACTGTAACAATTTCCGTTCAGGGTGATAATTTTATGAGCTTATTTTTGACAAAGGAATGCGGATTATCTACTTCAACATATGGAATTGTTGGCGGAATAATTATTCTATTTGAGGTAATTACAATGTTTGTTATGTCAAAAATTAAATATGATGGGCATGAAGCTAAATTTTTAATATTTGCAGGAATAGTTTATTTTCTTCGCTCATTTTTATTAGGATTCAAGCTACCACTTTTCTTAATTATCGTAATTATTTTTTTAAGAGGAATAAGCTGGGGCTGTGTTTTGGCAATTCACATAAAATATTTAATTAAGCTGGTTGGTTTAAAAAATATTACAGCTTCTATTTTCGTACTAACAATCTTTACCTCTATATTCTCCTTTATTGCAAGTAACATCTTTGGTAGAATAATTGAGTCACTTGGTTATAATTTTGCTTATTTAATTATTGGTATCATTTGCGCTTCTGCCACATTATTATATTTATGCTATTTATTAATATCTAATAGACACAAGGAAATATCTATTGACAATATCTAATTATTTTGTTAGAATTAGTCGAAAACTTATGTGGATTTTTCCGGAATGTTTCCCTTTTCGCCACACAACCTTTGGGCTGTGTTTTTTTTTGCCCAAAATATAGAGGAGGAAAAATATGAATCAAGAATATATGAAAAACGATTCAATACCAAAACTGATTTTTAAAATGTCACTACCTATGGTTATCTCGATGGTTATTAATGCTTTATATAATATAGTTGATAGCTATTTTGTAGCTAAAGTTAGTGAAAATGCTATGACTGCAATATCATTGATATTTCCCATTCAATATTTAGCAAATGCCTTTGGTATTGGCTTTGGCGTGGGCATCAATGCTGTTGTTTCCTATTATCTTGGAGCTAAAAAAGATAAAAATGCCAGCTATTCAGCTACTATAGGAGTTATTTTAAGCATAGTTCATGGTATTATTTTAAGCATTATTTGCTTTCTAATTGCTAAGCCATTTATAAAGGCCTTCACACATAATGAGGAAATAATTAAATATGGTCTAGACTATTTTTATATTGTTGTATTATTTGCCCCAATAATTACAGTAAGTATGGCATTAGAAAAAATATTACAAGCAGTCGGCAAGATGAAAACTACAATGGTTTGTATGGCAATAGGTGCCGTAGTTAATATCATCCTTGATCCAATTTTCATTACAAATTTAGGCATGGGAATAAAGGGAGCAGCAATTGCTACAGGAATAGGTTTATTTGTAGGACTTATTACCTATATTATTGTTTATCTTAAGGTTAAATTACCTCTAACCATTACATTCAAGGAGGAAGAAAAGGATAATAGTATTAAAAAACTATATACAATAGGAATTCCCGCATCATTAAATCTTGCACTTCCATCATTTATGATTATCGCCTTAAATAAAGTACTTGCAAGCTATAATGATGTAAATGTTTTAATTTTAGGAGTTTATTATAAGCTTCAAACCTTCTTATATTTCATAATAAGTGGTATTGTACAAGGAATTAGACCATTACTTGGCTATAATTATGGAGCAAAATGTAAGGATAGGGTTAATAAAATTCTTAAAATCACACTTATTTTAAGCCTAATTGTTATGACCTTAGGAACAATATTATTTGCTAGCATACCTGATAAATTAATTGGCTTATTTACTACAAATGATGAAACAATTAAAATGGGTGCAAAAGCAATAAGAATTATTTCTATCGGTTTTATAATTTCCGCCTTTTCTGTAGTAATTAGTGGTTTCTTTGAAGGAATAAGTAAAGGAATTCCTTCACTTATTATTTCCCTTATTCGTTACATCGTTATTATTTTCATTGCTTATCTTTTATCAATCTTCTTTGATGAAAACGGCGTATGGAGTTCATTCTTTGTAACAGAAATTCTAGCATTTGCTGTTTCACTTATTCTTTTCAAAATATTCTATCTAAAAAAAGACTCAGTTCAAAGCTGAGTCTTTTCATTATTTTGTATTATTGTTAAAATCTTTAACATGAACGTCTAATTGTGGATAAGGAACATCAATGTGCTCACGATCAAAAGCAAGCTTAACCTCTTCCATCATATAGAAATATACATCCCAATAATCTTCATTTTTACTCCATACACGGCAAGTAATATTTATTGAAGAATCAGCTTGTTCCTTTACTCTAATAAAAGGTTCTGGACTTTGTAATACTTTATCATTTGCTAAAGCAACACTTCTTATAACCTCTTTAGCCTTGTTGAAGTCAACATCATAAGAAACACTAAATAATAAATCAACACGTCTAGTATCCTTTAATGAGTAATTTATAATTGTGCCATTTGCTAAGGTACCATTAGGTATCATTATAACTTTATTATCTGGAGTTTTAAAATAAGTATAAAACATCTCGATATCTTCAACTGTTCCTGACACTCCTTGAGCTTCAACAAAATCTCCTAGCTTAAATGGTCTAGTAATTAAGATAACTAGTCCACCAGCAAAGTTAGATAAAGCTCCTTGCATTGCTAAGCTTATTCCAACACCTACAGCAGCAAATAATGAGGCAAACGCAGCCGTATCAATTCCGACATAGCCTAAAAAACAAACGAATAAAACAATTTTCAAACCTTTTCGAAGAACTGTGTGAGTAACCTGAGTAATAGTCTTGTCCACATTTCTTTTAATCATTGTCTTTCTTATACTCTTAGCAATAAGATTAACAATTTTACAGCCTATAAATAAGACAATTAAACCAATTAATAATTTAACTCCACTTGTAGATAGCCAATTTACTATATCCCATAAAATTTCATGAAATTTATCTGTTGTTTCTGCGGGAGTTGTTGCATCTTCTACTAAAAACATCTTATTATCCTTCCTAATAAAATAAAAGCTAGAGATAAATCCCTAGCTTTTAAATTCATTTATCTTACTTTAATTCAGCAAAATATTTGATTGTTCTAACCATTTGGCTAGTATATGAATTTTCATTATCATACCAAGAAACAACTTGAACTTGGAATAAACCATCAGCAATCTTGCTTACCATAGTTTGAGTTGCATCAAATAATGAACCATAACGCATACCGATAACATCTGAAGATACGATTGGATCCTCGTTATAACCAAATGACTCAGAAGCTTCAGCCTTCATTGCTGCATTTACTTCTTCAACTGTAACATTGTCCTTCTTAACAACTGCAGTTAAAATTGTAGTTGATCCTGTAGGAACTGGAACACGTTGAGCTGAACCAATTAGCTTACCATTTAATTCTGGAATAACAAGACCGATTGCCTTAGCTGCACCAGTAGAGTTTGGAACGATATTAGCTGCACCAGCACGTGCTCTACGCTTATCACCTTTTCTATGTGGTCCATCAAGAATCATTTGATCACCAGTGTAAGCATGAATTGTGCTCATAATTCCTGATTGAATAGGAGCATAATCATTTAATGCCTTAGCCATAGGAGCTAAGCAGTTTGTTGTACAAGAAGCTGCAGAAATAACTGTATCCTCTGTAGTTAATACATTTTGGTTAACACCATAAACGATTGTTGGAAGATCCTTTCCAGCTGGAGCTGAAATAACAACCTTCTTTGCGCCTGCTGTAATATGAGCAGAAGCCTTCTCCTTAGAAGTATAGAAACCAGTACATTCAAGTACTACATCTACACCAAGTTGTCCCCAAGGAAGATTAACTGCATCCTTTTCAGCATAAATCGTAATCTTCTTACCATCTACAGTAATTGAGCCTTCACCAGCTTCAACTGTGTGTAAGTTTTCACCAATACGTCCACAATATCCACCTTGAGCTGTATCATACTTTAAAAGATTTGCTAACATAGATGGATCAGTTAAATCGTTAATTGCAACGATTTCATAGCCCTCAGCACCAAACATTTGTCTAAATGCTAAACGACCAATACGTCCAAAACCATTAATTGCTACTTTAATAGCCATATTATAATTCCTCCTAAAAAATGTTTTGAATTTCTTCATTTATATTGTACCACAACTACATATAATTTCAACAATTTTTCCGCTCAACAAATAATGACAAAATAATGTAAACGTTTCCAGTATAATATTGTAATGAAAGGTAGGAAAAACAAATGAATTATATTCCATATGTGTTAGAAAAAAGTGAAAATCAAGAAAGAGCCTTTGATATCTATTCAAGACTTTTACAAGATAGAATTATTATTCTTACGGGTGAAATTGATGATCATTTAAGTAGTATCATTGTTTCTGAATTATTATATCTTGATAGTATTTCCCATGAAGATATCTATATTTACATTTCTTCTCCTGGAGGGTCAGTTACAGCTGGAATGGCAATATTTGATACTATGAATTATATAAAATCGAATGTAAATACAATTTGTATCGGCATTGCGGCCTCAATGGCTTCATTTATCTTAGCTGCTGGTGCTAAAAGATATGCACTCTTACATAGTGAAATAATGATCCATCAGCCTCTTGGTGGCTTTAGTGGCCAGGTTAGTGATGTTGCAATTCATTCTAAAAGATTATTAAGAATTAAAGATCAAATGAATGAAATTCTTGCGTCACTTTGTCATAAAACAATAACAGAAATTACTAATGATTGTGAAAGAGATAATTTTATGACAGCCACACAAGCACTTGAATACAAATTAATCGATGAAATTTTAAAGTAGATTTTATTCTACTTTTTTTCATCGATAAATGTTCTCGTTATTCTCTTTAGAAAGCTTTGATGCTTATTATAAGCAAAATTAATAAAATGATTTTCTAGTCTACAAGCAAAAGTAGCAAATTCATTTTCTTCAATAACTTTATTATCATATGTAATCGTTATTTTACCTTCCTCAACTGTCTTTAAACAAATAGTTTTATCAGCAGCAAGTAATAGTGATGATGTTAGTGTACGATAAGCATTAGAATTTATACCAGCAATTTCTGTAAGCTGTAAAACATTAAGACTAGTATCAATAACACTACCATGTAGGCTTTTATTATATGCTGTAGAGCCATATGAAGTTGATATACATAAGCCAGTTCCGCGATAAGTTTCAAGCTTTTCTTCATCAATATAGACATCGAGCTTAAGTGTTCTTGTAGGACATAAAATACTAACCTCATTTAAAGCATAGCCACAAAATTTATCATCTATATAAAAACTTAACAATGGTGCGTGTTCAATTCTAAAATTTTGATTATTTATGTTAGAAACTAAATCATCTGCTTCTTCAATCATATAGTTAGTAAAAAAACCTAAATGACCTAAATGAAGTCCAAAAATTATTATTTTAGGATTTTTATAAATATATTTTTGAATTGCTCCTAAAATGGTTCCATCTCCACCAATAGTAATAATATAATCCGGATTCTTTTCATCATATTCAAGTGTTATTCTTTTCATTAAAGCTTCCTTTATTTCTAAAGCTTTAATATCATCCTTAGTAATAATACAATATCTTAACAAAATAATCACTTCCTTCCTTACAATTATAACAAAAGACTTGATTTTTTTCCACATTTATATCATAATATTATTGTGCTATTTTTAGCAAGAGGTGTAAAAATGACAACAAATAAAGAAATTGAATTTAAAACGTTTATAACTAAAGAAAAATATGAAGAGCTACTTGACGCCTTTGATTTAGCTGATAACGTATTTCCCCAAACAAATTATTATTTTGACACTGATAATGAAGATGTCATCAAAAACAAAAGTGTTTTAAGAATTCGTCAAAAGGGTGATAAATTTAAGCTAACCCTAAAATCTCATGCTGAGGTTGGTGCTGATGAAACTCACATTATCTTAACAAAGGAACAAGCATTAAATATGCTAAAAAATGGTTTTGATGCATCAATGATAGGATTTCCTAAATTTGTACATAAAATTGCTGAGCTTACAACATATCGTGTAAGTACTCCATATAAAAATGGAACCATCTTCTTCGATAGATCAGAATATTATGGACATGTCGACTACGAAATTGAATATGAAGTTGATTATGTTGAGCAAGGAAAAATTGATTTCAATTCATTCCTTGAAGAATATAATGTACCTTTTAAAGAATCAATTCGTAAAAGCAAAAGAGCTTATACAAATAGAAAATAATTTATTGCTTCTTGATGAAAAAATTAAGAAGCTTTTTTTTGCAAAAAAGCGAACCAAAAGGCTCGCTTTTAAAATTATTAGGCAGGAATCTTATCAAATAATGCCTTACCATTACGCATCGTAATAATATAGAAGACAATTGTAATAGTAGTTGAAACAACAACTAAGAACAATAAACCAATTACACTACCAAAAAACATTGCTAAAATAATAGTTGGAATTAAAAGAATTGTTGTTAATATTAGTGATACTAATAATGACCATAATGTATTTGTTCCTTGTTTTATTGCTTCCGCTTCGGTATTCCAATTTAAGCGATAGCTTTTAGTATTTACTAACAATCCCTCAAGGCCATAGAACATTGTAAGAACAAAAGGAATAACAAATACTAAAATCCTTATAATTACGTCCATCTTAATTAAGATATTCATAACAATACCATTAATAATAATAAATGGTGTAACAATAATCATAAATGTCATAAGCTTTGCCTTAAGAATATCTTCTGTTTTAATTGGAGCAGATTTTAAAATCCAAAGTCTTTTACCTTCAAAATTAATTGAACAAGCTGTTGAAGGAACAAGACCTAATGAATAACATGATGTTAAAACTAAAATTACAGGTAACAAATTATTAAAAGTATTAAGATCAGGATCAGTTATATTTTTAAATGTAGTGCACAAAATAACAGTAATAATGACTGACATTAAAGGACCAACAATAGAATTTATTAGATATGTTAATGATGAGAATAAGGTTTTAAGCTCTTTTTTTACTAATGCCTTAAATGGCGAATTCATTTTTTGCTCAACATATTTATAATTTTTGTTAGTATAGTTTTGTTTTGATGCTAAATTTGCACTCACAAAATGCTTACCAACATACCATACAAATAATGAAAAGATAGCAATTGAAGCAACTATGAATATAACCAAAAATAAAGGCTTATTATTTACGGCATCAAGATAAAAATTAGTTGGATAAAATACCTTCGAAAAAACATTTGAAAGATTCTTGCAAAAGGCAATTGCTGATTCAGTATCATTTTCGCCCTCTCCTGTTGATGAGCCTGATATAAATGATAAACCAAATACTGCTGCTATATATACAACAAAGAAAAGAATTGAAAATATACTCTTAACTGCTTGCTGATATTTAAATTTAGCTAAAGCTCTATTAACAATATATGATAAGATACTACAAATTGTAATAATAGCCATAGGTGTAAATATAAGCATAATTAAGCCATATAGACAAATTAAAGCATTAAAGCCATATAATATATTCCAAACTATTACTGCTGGAACAAAAAATACTGCAAAGCTTGCATAGCTAAAAATTGATAAACACAATAGTTTTGATAATAATATAGTTTTAGTAGGAATTGGCATACTAACAAGTAAGTCAAAATCCTTTGCTTTAAATAAACAGGTATAGGCTTTAGTTATTGTCATTAATAGTGCAAACACAGCACCAATTCCTGTACCAAAATAAATAGCTGTATACTTATATTCTGTTAGCTTTGAGGCTGCACCGATTGTATATGAATAAATAAATGCTAAAAATAGCATTAAAATTCCCAAAAATATTGGTCCAGCTAGTGATGATTTTTTCTTATTGTTTCTTTTTTTAGAATTCTTTGAATAAGTATTTAAATTAAATGAGGTTCTTATATTATTTTTTAATAAAGTAGTTAACTGACTCACTGTTATTCACCACGATCCTCAAGTTCTAGGAATACCTCTTCAAGGCTTTCTTCACCCTTTACCTCTTCCATTGTTCCGTAGGCCTTTAATTCACCATGAGAAATAATAGCAATTCTATCACATAGTTTTTCAGCTACATCTAAAACGTGGGTGGAAAAGAATACAGAATTTCCTTCCTGGCACATCTCTTTCATTAATTCCTTAACTAAGTGCATTGCTTTAGGATCTAAACCAACGAATGGTTCATCTAAAATTAATAATTTAGGATGACGAATAAACGCTGATATTAAAGCAAGCTTTTGTTTCATACCATGAGAATAGCTTGATATTGCATCACCTAAATTCTTAGTTATTTCAAACATATCAGCATATTTTTTAATTTCTTCATTACGTACATCCTTAGCAATTGCATATATATCGCAAATAAAATTTAAAAATTGAATTCCTGTTAATGCATCATATAGATCAGGATTGTCTGGTATATATACCATTTGACACTTAGCCTCAAGAGGATTCTTTTTAACACTTATCCCATTTATTTCAATTTCTCCCTTTTCAAATGGTAATAAGCCAACAACACATTTAATTGTTGTTGTTTTTCCAGCACCATTATGGCCAATAAAGCCAAAAATTTCTCCAGAATTAATTTCAAATGATACGTTATTAACAGCATTAGTTTTACCATCATAAGATTTGATTAGATTTTTAATTTTTAACATACTTTTTTCTCCATTTCACTTCTTTCGATTTTACTATAGTAATATACTTTTTGTCAAGTCACATATGACATAAATAAAAGTTGAAAAAAAAGTTCAAATGAAGTAAAATGTATTTACTAATTCATTTGGAGAAAAATATGGAAAACATAAAAATTATTAAATTAGCTAAAAATATGAATATGCAATCAACTATTAAGGTTCCTTTAGTACCTTCAATAATAAAATGCTTTAAACTAACATTTACAGACTTAGAAATAGATACTATGCTTAAGCTAAAGCCTAATTATCGTTATCAAAAGAATGAGCTTAGTTTTATTGATGATGAACTATTTTCTTCACTTTTAAATAAGGGCGGAATTTGGTTCAAAAAGCTACAATATGATGACTATTATGAGCTAGCGCCTATATTTCCAGGTTGGATAGAGGTTTTTCTTTCTGCACCACTAGATGATTTAAGATTAGAGGTAATGAATGAATTTGCTAAATTTGATGAATTCTTAAAAAATGTAAATATTGGTCCCGTAAGAGCATTAATGAATCATAATGCTTTAATGAAACTACAAAATTCACCTGCTCATATGTCAACAGTAATAAATAATCAAAAAATTATTAACTTAAATATTCCTCTAGAGGCACAAAGCGAAATTATCTCTAAGGGTGAGGTTACGAGCATTTTAGAAAAAAATAAAGAACATTTAGCTGTAATGAATTGCTTTTGTAGAATAATGGCTGATTTAAAAAAAGATCC